>DCIU01000080.1:34771-35671 GCA_002317245.1 Lachnospiraceae bacterium UBA1718 | reverse complement strand
TCTCATCTCCATTAGCCCACTCAGGTCTGCCAGCCGACATCCATCCGTCAGCTTCAAGGGAGCCCTCAGACTTAGTCACATTCACTTTTTCAATATGATAAATAGGATGAGCAGCCAGGAAGTCTGCTACCGCCATCTCATCCTCGTCAGGAGCAAAGGTGCAGGTGGAATAGACAAGCTTGCCGCCTACCTTAAGCATTCTGTCGGCAGACTCAAGTATGCCACGGCCACGTTCAACGCAGGTGGCCACATTCTCTGGCGACCACTCGTCCCTGGCTATCTGGTCGCGCCTGAACATTCCCTCGCCTGAGCAGGGGGTGTCCACCACGATAAGGTCGAAATATGAAGAGAAGTAAGGCTCTAATCTGTCGGGGCTCTCGTTGGTCACAAGGCAGTTGCGAATGCCCATTCTCTCAACGTTCTGGGAGAGAATCCTGGCCCTGTTTGGCACGATTTCATTGGCAACCAAGACGCCTTCTCCCTGAAGGAATCCCGCCAGGTGGCTTGTCTTACCTCCCGGAGCTGCGCACAGATCCAAGACCTTCATACCAGGCGAAGGCGCTGCCAGCTCGCCAACCAGCATAGCGCTGGGCTCCTGAATATAGTAGGCTCCCGCGTGATGGTAAGGATGACGCCCCGGCCTCTCTTCTTCATTATAATAGAAGCCGGTCTTGCACCATGGAACAGGGCGAAGGCTGAAGGTATCAGCTATAGTCCTGCCCTTATTTTTGAGCAGATTTAATCTGAGCCCATGGTAATTCTCATCATCATAGGCTCTAATAAACTCATCGAACTCGTCTCCGAGCTGACTCTTCATTCTGTTAGTGAATTCTTCTGGTAATGTGATGCCCATTATAAAATAACACCCTTAATAAATATCTCTAATCCGATAATAACCAG
>DCIU01000080.1:33205-34703 GCA_002317245.1 Lachnospiraceae bacterium UBA1718 | reverse complement strand
CCAAGATAGAGGCCTGTCATACAGATTGTGAAGGTAACTACTCCGATAATAAGTGCGCATACGATGGCCATAATCAGGGAATAATCCGAGATTGTGAAGCCAACCGACAGGGCGTCAATGGATGTGGCGATGCCCTGAATAACCAGCGCACCTAAGGTCACGCCCCCTGCTGCTTCCTCTTCATCACCGCCCTTAACTCCGTCGATGATCATCTTGCCACCGATGTAGGCAAGAAGGGCAAGTGCAATCCATGGGATGAACTTCTGGAAGGCGCTGAAGAGATACATAATTGAGTAGACGCAGAACCAGCCAATAAGCGGCATCAGAATCTGGAAGCCTGCGAAGACTCCTGCGATCATGCTCATGCGATTCTTCTTCATGTCCGGCTCGTTAAGGCCGTTGGCCAGCGATACCGAGAAGGCGTCCATAGCCAGGCCCACGCCCAGCGCGATTGAGTTGATGAAAAATAGTAGATTCCAGTTCATAAACGCTCCTGACAAGACTGATGACACTGGGGGACGGGGTCAGAGGTTCACAACTGAATGGAGTTGAATGTTTGTGACACTCTGACCCCGTCCCCCAGTGTCATTATTTTCTAGTATAATAACAAAAAAGAGATTCAAACTCTCGCTTGAATCTCTCCTCTGCGGAAAAAGGGACTTGAACCCTCACGTTCTTGGAACACATGATCCTTAGTCATGCCTGTCTGCCAATTCCAGCATTTCCGCTTACCGCTGTCTCACGACTGCAAGAGATATAATATCAAATCATATTTGTTTCGTCAACACCTTTTTTAAAAGTTTTTAAACAAATTAATTCTCGTATTAATCCTCGTATTAATCCTCAACAGATGAAGCATCCATTAATCCATAAGGATTACTTCATTATAAAGATCCATAAGATCCTTTCTGCCAGCCTTGGTGTAATCAATAGCTACCTTAGGATGTCTGTTGAGGAGTCCCGTAAAAAGGTACTGTGTATCGTACCCCCATGTGATTCCCTGCTCCTTAAGTGGATTGATGTAATTCTCAATGAACTGAATTACAGGGTAGATATTGTACTTAGGATTATGAAGGAATCCGATAAGGGATTCGATGTAGCAGTTACCTGCTCCTCTTCCCATTCCTGAGTATGTAGCATCAAGGTAATCAACGCCACAGCCACATGCCTCGATAGTATTAGCGAAGGCAAGCTGCTGGTTGTTATGAGCATGAATACCAACCTTCTTACCATACTTGGCAGCAATGTTGCAGTACTTGTCAGAGATACGTGCCATAGCTTCTGGATAGATTGAACCATAGCTGTCTACAATGTAGAAGACGTCGACATCAGTCTGACCTAACATGTTAAGGGCAACATCGATGTCAGTCTCCTGTGCCTGAGAGATAGCCATAATATTAACCGATGTCTCATAACCCTTCTTAGTAGCATCCTCAATCATGGCAATTGCCTGAGGAATTGTATGTACATATGTAGCAATTCTGATTAAATCAACAGG
>DCIU01000080.1:29938-33096 GCA_002317245.1 Lachnospiraceae bacterium UBA1718 | reverse complement strand
TCTCTGATATCCTCATCGCTTGAGAACTTCCACTTGCCGAACTTATCCGGGTTGAATAATTCCTTGGAAGCTCTGTAGCCGAACTCCATATAGTCAACACCTGCCTTAATATTAGACAGATATAACTTCTTAACGAACTCATCTGTGAAGTAGAAGTCGTTAACAAGACCTCCATCTCTAAGAGTTGCATCAACGACCTTAATATCGGGTCTCCATCCAAGTAAGCTGGATACTTCTTTCATAATCTTTTCTCCTTCACTAACACGCTTTAAAGCGCTAAATCACTTTGCCTATTATATAACTCCTTAACAAATTGTGCAAGTCCCAAATTTCTGTTTCTACCAGCTGATTATACTAGCAGCCCGACATCACCTGCAGACACCTGGGTCAATACTGCTAACAATCTCACTCATATCCTCAGGAAGCGGGGCCTTGAAAGTCATCTGCTCCCCCGTGACAGGATGGCGCAGAATAAGCTCCCCCGCATGCAGGGCCTGGCGGGTCATCTGTCTATTATCAGGATTATATAGGAAATCACCAATCAGCGGATGGCCGATGGCAGTCATATGCACACGAATCTGATGGGTCCGTCCCGTCTCCAGATTAAGCTTAAGGAAGCTCATACCACCTCCCGCCGCCAGCACCTCGAAGTGGGTCACTGCTCTCTCGCCAGCCTCCAAATCCACCATTCTCTCAATAGCCGAGTCAGGCTTACGCCCCAGTGGCAGATCGATGACGCCCAGGCCATCAGCGAATCTCACCCCGGCAGCGACGCGTGAATCCAGCCCTTCGCAGACACATCCTTCTGCAAAAATGCCCTCGACTATGGCTAAATAGGTTCTCTTAATCTCGCGCCCCACCATCTGGTCATAGAGGGCACAGGCGCTAAGCATATGCTTGGCAATTACCGTAAGACCTGTGGTATCACGGTCAAGGCGGTTGATGCAGCGGTATACGAACTGGTCGCCCTGACTTCTATACCTGTAAGCCAGAGCATTACCCAGGGTATTCTCATAATTCTTCATAGATGGATGAATAGGCATCTTAGCCGGCTTATCCACCACCACGATATCTTCATCTTCATATACTATATTGACAGGCAGATCAACTGGCGGAATCTTCTCAGAGGAAGTAAGCTCCTTAATCCATATGAAGAGCTCATCCCCTTCATTAAGTATTCTATTTAGGAAGGACTCCTCACCATTAACTAACACACATTCCGGATCCTTCTTAAGAATCGTCTGCAGTCCCCTGGAATAACCCTTGGAAGTTAAGAATTCCAGAACCTTATGACCAGCGAATGCGGCCGGTATTTTATATAGTAGCTTTCTGTCTGCCATTCGTTATTATTTCACAGTCTTGATGACCTTGCTCTCAGGAAGGAATCTAAGGATTGCCTCCTCAAGCTTGGCAGGTCTGACAGGCTTACTTAGATATGCATCGAAGCCCTTATCCAGGTACTCCTGCTCAACACCCATAATGGCATTGGCTGTAAGTACAACAACTGGAACCGGGTTCTCGATGAACTTAGTAAGCTTCTTCATTCTGCCAAGGGCCTCAATACCATCCATTACAGGCATCATATGGTCAAGGAGAATCAGATCATAATCATTCTCCACATATTTCTCCAGACACTCCAAGCCATTAGCAGCCTCGTCAATCATCATATCCGACTTATTAAGAAGTCGCTTAATTACCACTCTGTTAATATCATTATCATCTACTACAAGTACTCTTGCCTCAGGAGCACGGAAGGACTCATGATACTCCTTAGCCTTAGGAGCTGTAACCATCTCCTTAAGCTCGCCAATCGGAATATCACTGACAATCGGCTGACGAAGCACGAAGGAGAACTTGGATCCCTTGCCATAGGTGCTCTTAACCTTAAGGCTGCTACCCATCAGCTCTAAGAGTCCCGTAATAATACTCATACCAAGTCCAGTACCCTCAATATTACGATTTCTCTTCTCCTCAAGTCTCTCGAACTTACCGAAGAGTCGTCCAATATCCTCTTCCTTGATGCCCATACCTGTATCCTCAACAGATATGGCAAGCACCACTTCCTTATCTACCACATGACCCTTAATGGTTAGCTCCACGTAGCCCTTCTGGGTATACTTGACACCATTGCTAAGCAGATTCATCAGAATCTGACGCAGACGAATATCATCACCAAGCAGAGTTGACGGCAACTTAATATCCAGATTAAGTCTCAGTTCCAGATCCTTTTCATCTGCCCTGTACTTCATCTGCTTGACCACATCTGTAACCAGCTGGTCAAGACGGTACGGCAGGCTCATAAGAGTCATCTTGCCCGCCTCAATTTTGCTCATATCCAGAATGTCATTGACGATGGATAAGAGTGACTCCGTAGCGTTCTGAATGTCGTTGGCATAGCCGATAATCTCAGGATTAATGCTCTCACGCAGGATCATCTCGTCCATACCAAGAATGGCATTAATAGGCGTACGAATCTCGTGGGACATGTTGGCCAGGAAGAGACTCTTAGCATGGTTCGCCTCCTCCAGCTCATGCTGAATTCGAAGGTTCTCCTCCTGAATTTCAACCATTCTGATGGTTGTACTAATCTGGTTGGTAAGCTGGTAGGCGAATAATACATTCTCAACAGGGATCTCTGTTATCACCATGCCCAGCTGCTTCTCCATATAGAAAATCGGCAGCACTAAGTCTATACTGCGTCTTCCAGTCTTAATAATATCCTCGTCGAACACATGAAGAGTATCAACCAGCATATCGCCCTTGGCATATATGGTCGCCTGACCATCCTTATACATGGCACGAAGCTCCATTGTGTCAGGCATAACCCAGTCGCCTTCATTTTTATTAATAATAGGCTCCTTATATCCGAAGATAAATGTATTCTCAGCGCCCATTCGAGTATATGCATTAAGCATAGGAATCAGCCATTCCTTGCCGGTGTTCTGGGCGTAGGCAACCTCACGGTGGGCAAGCTCCAGTTCGCCTACGAATTCCGCCGCGCGTCTGGCCTGGCTAAGCTGCCTGTTGGAGTTGTTGCGGTACTCTTCCTCGCTGGCAACGCCTACTACCTCGCCTGCGGAATTGTAGATAATCTCATTCTCGCAGCCACAGGACTGGCGCTGAACCATACGGGTCGGAACGTTAGGAATGTGATTGAT
>DCIU01000080.1:21156-29720 GCA_002317245.1 Lachnospiraceae bacterium UBA1718 | reverse complement strand
TCATTTTTATCAAGGAACTCACTTACTACATCCTCGCAGTAAGGTGAGAAATTGCCGTAAGTAATATAGGTCTCAGGCACGGACAGACCGTGGGCAGCCATTACCTCCTTGTAGGCATTCAGGCGGCAGTTGGCGTCATAGTTGTCCCTGTGGCCCGAGATGAAGCCGATCTTAGTAAGGCCGTGGTGGGTGATCAGATGCTCGATGACGTCCTTGAGACCGGACTCGTTGTCGTAGCAGACGCCGGGATGACCCTCGAAGGAATCCGCCAGAAGCACGGACTTCATGTCGCCGATTCGGCCTAAGTATTCCTGCTTGCCCGCCTCGTCAAGGTCGGACACGATGGTGCCGTACTCGATGATGGCGCCGTCCAGGGAATCAGACTTGTAGTAGTCGCTTAGGACGTTGTACTGGTAGCGGAATATGTTGACGTCGTTGTCGAAGAAGGGCATGCCCATTAATCCTGTTGGAAAAATGATCAGATTGGCGTCAATCTCCTCGGCCGCTTTCGCTGCTCCGCGCATTACGGAGTTGGATATCTCATTGTCAGGCATCGCCACAAAGAGGGCGTAATTTTTACGTTTCATAGTTGTTCTTTCTTGTAGTGGTTATTTTGAGCCCTAAGGACGTTCCTTTGGGGTCATTTTGGCACGCCGTGCGAGCTATTTTGAGTTTGGGCTTTAGCCCTGGGACGTCTCCTTTGGGGTCATTTTGGTCTCTTAACCCGCGGTTATGGGGTCATTTTGCTGCGAATATCTGCTAACCTGTCTAAGGCTCCGAGCAATGTCTCATCCTGCTTGGCGAAGTGGAATCTGATCAGGTGGTTAATCGGCTCCCTGAAGAAGCTTGAGCCTGGGACTGCTCCTACTCCTACCTTCTTGGCAAGGTCTACGCAGAATTCGTTGTCATCCTCATATCCGAATTCACTGATATCCATGAGCACGTAGTAGGCACCCTGTGGATCTGTGAATGGAATATCGAGATTGCGAAGGCCTCCTGTGAAGAGTTCCTTCATATGTGTGTAATGAGCCTGAAGGTCTCTGTAGTAGTCATCTCCGAACTGTAGGCCAACTGTTGCCGCCTCCATTAGAGGGGCTGCCGCGCCAACTGTTAAGAAGTCGTGAACCTTCTTGACTCTGTCTGTAATCTCCTCTGGAGCTATTACGTAGCCTAGTCTCCAGCCTGTGATGGAATATGTCTTGCTTAGTGAATTACATGTGATGGTGCGCTCTCTCATACCAGGAAGGCTTGCCATATATACATGCCTATTAGGCGCATATAGAATATGCTCATATACTTCATCTGTAATTACCCAGGCATCATACTTGATTGCCAGGTTGCCAATTAGCTTAAGCTCTTCTTCAGTGAACACCTTACCGCATGGGTTGGATGGATTACAGATAACAATTGCCTTGGCTCCTGCCCTGAAGCCGTCCTCCAATACCTCTGGATCAAAGTTGAATTCCGGTGGAGTAAGGGGAACAAATATTGGCTCTGCTCCCGACAGTATGGTGTCGGCTCCGTAGTTCTCATAGAATGGCGAAAACACAATTACCTTGTCTCCCGGATTAACCACACTCATCATGGAAGCCATCATGGCCTCTGTACTACCGCAGGTAACTACTATCTCAGAATTAGGATCTATCTTCATTCCCGAGAAGTGCTCGTGCTTGGCAGCCAGTGCCTCACGGAAGTTCTGAGCTCCCCAGGTCAGGGCATACTGATGAGGCCCTGCTGGTGCAATCTCTGCTAATCTGTCCGTTATCGCCTTGGGTGGATCAAAATCCGGAAATCCCTGAGACAGATTAATAGCCCCATACTGGTTGGATATTCTTGTCATTCTTCTTATTACAGAGTCAGTAAAACTGGCTGTTCTATCGCTTAATCTTGGCATATTGTCTCCTTTTGAGCCCTTAACCCGCGGTTATGGGGTCATTTTGGCACGCTTTGCGAGTGATTTTGACCCCTAAGGAACGTCCTTAGGGCTCAAAATCAATCCATTCTATTATAAACTATTGTTGGTACTTTCGTCATCAAAATTAGTGTCTTCACACCAGGACTTTATCCAGCTTAAAATACTTAGAATAATACAACAAAAGTTATCATTGACTAACACGTTTTCGCGGTGCTATAACTATCAGAAACCCATTAATCACAGATAGAATCGAAGGTATAAAAATATGAGCTGTGAAAATATAAATGACAATAACAAAATAGCAATTCAGACTTCCTATGGAAGTATAATAATCAACCTGCTACTGGCGCTCTTCAAGCTCCTAGCCGGAATACTTGCGCATTCTGCTGCCATGGTATCGGACGCCGTGCATTCAGCATCAGATGTGTTCAGTTCTATTGTTGTAATTCTTGGAATCAATATGGCATCCAAGGAATCGGACGCCGATCACCCCTACGGCCACGAGCGCTTCGAGCCTGTAGCGGCCATTATACTTGCCAACATTCTGTCGGTAACAGGCCTGCTCATCGGCATCGAGGCAGTGAAAGTGCTGGCCAGTCACTCCTATGCCACCTATGAGAAGCCAGGCCTTCTGGCCCTGTCCGCTGCCCTGGTATCAATACTGGTCAAGGAAGGAATGTTCTGGTACACCAAGATTCAGGCCAAGAAGATCAACTCCTCAGCCCTTATGGCTGATGCATGGCACCATAGATCCGACGCTCTGTCGTCCATCGGCGCCTTAGTCGGCATCATTTTTGCCAGATTCGGAATGCTGTATATGGATTCGGTTGCCAGCCTTGTCATCTGCGTATTCATCATGAAGGCCGCAATCGACATCTTCCGCGACGCCACAAGCAAGCTTGTCGACAAGTCCTGCGGTGACGAGTTCAACGTCGAACTTGCCGAATGCATTGGGAAAAGTGAGGGCGTCTTACGTATCGACTCCATCCAGTCCCGCGAGTTCGGCAACAGGGTATATGTGGATATCGAGATCTCCGTCGACGGAGCTAAACCGCTGACTTCGGCCCACGAGATTGCCGAGGCCGTTCACGACTCCATCGAGCGCGACTTCCCAGTAGTCAAGCACGTGACAGTACACGTGAACCCATATAGCGAGTAAGCTGAAAGCGATGATGACCCGGGGGGACGGGGTCAGAAGTTCACTACTGAACGAGGACGTATTTTTGTGACACTCTGACCCCGTCCCCCAGGGTCATCCAAGAGACCAGCAGGAAGGAAAACTAATATGATTGTAAAAGCAGTAATATTCGATCTTGATGGAACATTGATTGATACAGAGAAAATCTACAGACAGGTGTGGCCGCAGGCAATGGCCAGCCTGGGATATGTATATACGGAAGCACAATATCTTGAGATGCGCTCTCTCGGAAGGCCCTTTGCGCCGGCCAAATTCCGTGAGTGGTTCGGTGAGGACTTCGACTACGACGGTGCGAGGAAGGTCCGCAAGGGTCTCTTCGATGCCTACGTGGCCGAGCATGGAATCCAGTGCAAGAAGGGTGTGCGCGAGCTTCTGTCCCACCTGCATGACAAAGGCATCATAACTGCCATCGCTACTGCCACCGACTACGACAGAGCAAGGGAATATCTAAAAATGGTGGGCATTGACACCTGCTTCGATAAGGTAATTAGTGCCACCTCGGTGGATGAGGGTAAGCCATCGCCTAAGGTATATCTATACGCCTGCGAGCAGCTTGGTTTCGCGCCAGATGAGTGTATCGCCTGCGAAGATGCTCCCAACGGTATCATCTCAGCCTACAAGGCTGGACTTAATGTAATCATGATTCCAGATCAGTCGCCATGTACTGAGGACCTGAAGCCAATGCTCTATAAGCTGGTTGACAGCCTGGACCAAGTGATTGACGTGATATAATACCTATGTGAAACAGGGGGACGGGGTCAGAGTGTCACATTTTCGTGACACTCTGACCCCGTCCCCCTGTTTCATTATATTACTCTTATAATCTGCTCTTGAAGAAAGAGACAACAATGGCTCCAGGGCCCACGTGGGTGCCGATAACGCTGCAGACCTGGCTGATGTCAAGATCAGCAACCTTGCCCTCCCAGAGTTCCTTGCTGTCTTCGATGTACTTCTTCAACAGAAGATCTGAATTGCCTGAGTAACCAAGTAAGATTGGAAGCTCATAGTCTATACCACTCTCTGCTGCCTTGTTCTTAAGGAAGTTATTACCCTGCTTAGAACCTCTTGCCTTGCCAATAAGGTCAATGGCACCATCTTTTACCGTAATAACTGGCTTAATATTAAGAAGGCCTCCAGCTAATGCGGCAGTAGCTGATATACGGCCACCCATCTTCAGATACTCGAGGGTATCCAGAAGGGCGATAATGCACACGTCATCTCGCTTAGCCATAATAGCATCCACAACTTCGTCATGGTTCATGCCGCTCATGACACAGTCGATTGCGTACTCGACCAGAATTCCTGCACCTGTAGCAACATTGAGTGTATCGATAACGGTGATGTTGTCGTCATCCTCCGATGCAATACATGCGCTCTGATAGGTGCCAGACAATGCTGACGAGATTGTGAGAACGATGGCGCTGTCATTAGTCCCACGAATCTCATCAAATATGGGATCGAAGTCTGCAGGCACTGCCTGAGATGTCTGTGGAAGCTCATCCGTCTCAATCAACTTATCATAGAACTCCTGCTTGGTAATGGTCACGCCATCTATATATTCTGTCTCGCCGAAGCGAACGTGAAGCGGTACAACGCTCACGTACTCCTTATAGCTATCCGCAATATCAATTGTTGAATCTGTAATAATTCTGATACTCATTCCTCTGCCTCCTGTTTAGCCAAAACTCTTCGTTTGAACCATATCAGTTTCCAAACTCGTACCAAAATATCATAAAAAATGGCCGTGGTCAACTTATTAGTTTCCACAGCCTGTATATTTCGCGCACTCGTTGCGTGTCAAAATGAGCCCTAAAGACGTTCCTTAGGGCTCATTTCGGCATGCATTGCGTACTATTTTGAGCCCTAAGGAACGTCTCTAGGGCTCAAAATCACTTTCCCCTCATAGCATTCAACATATCAAGAAGGCCCTGCTCCTTGATGATGGCGATGCCCTGTCCCTCGTCGCCAAGGACTATAAGATTATCGCCAGGATTGATATCGAAGATCTTGCGGGCCTTGGCAGGAATAACAATCTGCCCCTTATCTCCCACCTTAACCATTCCAAACATATGCTTGCCCTTGGGTGGCACATTGATACCAGGAGTTGAACTCTCGAAATTCACCAGATCGTCCAGGCTGACTCCGAAGAGATCCGCCAGTATCTTGCACCTCTCAATATCAGGAATCGCCTCCCCGGTCTCATACTTAGAGATGGTCTGACGGGTCACGCCCAGCTTCTCGGCCAGCTCCTCCTGTGACATATTATTAATCTTACGAAGTGATATCAGATTATCCTTGAGCATTATTATCCTCTTTCTTAATTCCAAGCACGGCCCATCTGATAAATGGGATTCTGCTGAATATCTCGTATGTTACATAGGAGCAGGCGAAGGCCGCCACAGTCGAAAGCAGGTACACCACAATGCCTGGAAGCTTTCCATAGGTATAGACCGCCACAATTGCGATATACAGGTAGTGGAACACGTATAGCCCCCATGACTTCTTCCCCATCCACCTGCTGAAGGCATTGTCGAAGTTGCCGAATTTATTCATTGTCGCGAAGATTGCAAGAATTGCAACCCATGCATAGGCGTTGCACATCACAGTGTCCAGAACCTCGTGTCCAGCATAGTTCTGTCCCCAGTACATCTTGGTAAAAATGACTGCCATTATAACAGCGGCAATATCCAGTACTATCCACCACTTGGACAGGCTGTCTATAACCTCATCATGGGCAAACACAAAATATCCCAGGAAGAATCCGACGCCGTAGATTCCGAATCTATATACAACTATATAAGGCATATTGAGCACCTGAGCCGACAGGAATACCAGCAGGCCCAGTGCCAGCATCACTAAGATATTGGCCTTAGCGCTAATGGCATAGATTTTTCCCTTCTCGAACTTACGAACAAGAAGCAGAAGCATACTGAATACCCAGAGCAGCTGAATATACCACAGAACACCCTGTCCACTTACCACCCAGATAAGGTACTTAACAATGATTGGCATCTCGGTACCAGCAAAAAGTTCACCATTAATTGTGTTGTAGTAGCCCAGAATCCACTGAAACACGAAGAGGCCGATTGTGGACGGAACCAGCAGTTTGGTTGTCCTGCTCTTCCTAAATTCCTTGTCGGTATGTCCCTCGAGGTAGAATCTTGAGCACATACCCGATACGATAAAAAGGATCAGCATGAACCATGGATATACTAAATACATATATGCATCCTGGGGCTGGTTATCGTATAAGGCGCCAATTGTGAGGGTTGTCTCAATGCCGTTAAACATGAAAATAACGTGATATATAACTACCAGAACAACTGTAATCCATCTAATATTATCAACGTAGGTTTTTCTCATATTTTTACCACCTTTGCACTTATTATTAACATAAGTGTAGCCCCGGGGCAAGACTTAGTCTAGCATCAGATGTTAACATTTAGCGGCAGATATTGTTAACATGGGTTGCAGGTGATAAAAAATGAGCCCTAGGGACGTTCCTTAGGGCTCATTTTGACACGCAATGCCTTATATTTTGAGCCCTAAGGAGACGTCCAAGGGCTAAAGCCCGAGCTCAAATTCACGTGCGATGCGTATTACACTACATCATCTCTTGTTATATTGTTGAGCCACTTATAGCTCTTGTAGTACTTGAATACAACCGGCATCTTCCAGAACTCGTCGAGGCAGAGCACGAAGTAGATACCCATTGGTGGCAGCTTAAGCACGTATGCCACGAAGAATCCTAATGGCACCGCCCAGCACCACATGCTGATGACGTCGCACCAGAGGCCGAACTTGGTATTACCGCCGGCACGGAATATACCCGCAATCATAAGGGTATTCATGGCCTGACCGATTATATAGTAGCTGCTGATAATCATCATGAGGTCAAGGTACTCATATGCCCTGTCCGTCAATGTGAACAGGTTCATAAGTGGGTGACGCACAATAATTAGCAGCGTTCCCATGAACAGGGTGAAGAAGAAGGTCGTCCATGACAGGGTGCTGGCATCCCTCTTGCACTTGTCCAGTTCGTTGGCACCAAGCTCCTTACCAAGGATTACTGTACCACCACTACTTATACCGAAGCAGACTGTCGAGAAGATGTCTCGAAGTGTTGTGGCAACCGAAGAGGCCGCAACTATATCACTGTTCAAATGTCCAAGAATTATAGAGTATGTGGAGAATGCCAGGGTCCATGCAAGGTCATTAACAAGGGCCGGGCCCGCGTACTTAACGAAGTCGCTTCGCAGTTCCTTATGGCTTCCGAAGAGAAGTCCCATATCCGGCTTGTCGATTCCGCCTCTCGCATAGTCCGCAAGGCAGATAACAAGCTCAATCACTCTTGATATCAGTGTGGCAAGAGCGACACCGAATACGCCTAGCTTAGGAAGTCCGAATAATCCGAAGATAAATGTTGCATTAAGGAAAACATTGAGGAAGACTGTGATTGTGGAAATCACTGTACTCTTCTTAGCCTTCTCAATGGATCTAAGTGTGCACATATATGCCTGGCCGAAGCTCATGATGAGATATGACATACCTACAGCACGCAGGTAGACTACGCCGATATCAATAAGGGTTGCATTGTCTGTATAGAGGGTCATAAGCTGACGTGGGAATATCATGCATCCCAAGCTAACGACGGCTGTTACTCCTACTGCTATCTTCATGGCAATACCGAAGATTGCCTGAATGGCGCGTAGGTCTCCCTTACCCCAGTACTGGGAATTCATGAGGGATGCGGCAGAGCTGATTCCGAAGAATACTCCCCAGAGAATGAACATATACTGGTTAGCCAGAGACACCGCTGCCAGCTCATCCTGACCTACATATCCAAGCATAAGTACATCCACTGATCCTACCAGGGCACCTAATATATTCTGAATGGCAATTGGAATAACCAGAGCCACTAACTGCTTGTAGAAGTCCTTCCTCTCAGGACGTCCTGCTTTGAAATTATCGTATTTAACACTTAAAGCACTCATTATTATTTCTGTTCCTCATCTCAAGCCTTGTATTACAATCTGTCTTAAGCCAACTCATTATATCGTCTTATCCGCAAATTGTATACAACATTTTTGGCCGTATACAGGCCTCAAATAGCGAAAAAGAGTCAACGAGCGAAAAACAAAAATAGCGGGAAACAAAAATAGCGGGAAACAATTCATCTACATGACTGCTTCCCGCTAAAGGTCGTTATTATTATCAATATTCATTTTATGTATTTCCCTGCCTTAATGATGTAAGAACTCTGTGAAATATTCCTCAAGGAACTCTGTAACTGTCTTCAACATACAAGTCACCTCCTACTACCCGTCTACTACTTAGCCTCTCTGTGTGAGAACTCTGCAAAATAAGCTTCTAAAAACATACTAATCATCTTCAACATAACCCGTACCTCCTGTGATTTTAATCCCTGCACCTCTGTAGAAGTGCTTTTGT
>DCIU01000080.1:11120-20959 GCA_002317245.1 Lachnospiraceae bacterium UBA1718 | reverse complement strand
CCCACGTATAGCCGCAATTCTCTGCGACAGCGTCGGGTGCGAATAATCCACCATCACAATATATGGATGAGGATTTACATTAGAGAGTGATTCCTTACTTAGAGTCTTTAAGCAAGAGATCAGCGCCTCGCCATAACCTTCCTTGGCTGCGAAGGCATCTGCCTCATACTCGTGTTTGCGCGACAGATAATTGGTCACAATATCAAGCAGCTCCTCAACAGGCCAGTTGAACAGCGGAATAACATTTATTGCGAAGAAGTAATTAATTCCCGCGAATCCGAAGGCCGTGAATACCGCCGGAACATTAAGAATAATTCCTAAGAACACAATAGTCAGAGTACTTCTGAATATGGCAAAAGGGAAGCTCTTAAGCATATGCCTGCGTGTAGCATGAGCGAACTCGTGGGCGAACACCGCAACAATCTGCTCAGTCTCATAACCATTTACCAGATTATCATCAAGGGAAATAACCTTCTTCTTGGTGAATCCGGTACAGAAGGCATTGGCCCGGGTTGTACGACGGCTGGCATCCTTAACGCATATCTTCTTAACCTTCACCCCATATTTCTCGCATAATGCCAGAAGCTCCGTACGAAGTTCTCCATCTGGAAGTGGCTCGAACTTATTGTATATACGAAGAATTGGCATAACAAGCAGTGAGATAATCACACTGATTACAACAATAGCAATAGTAGTCCAGATAATAGCTGCATTACCAAATCTCATGAAGAAAAACATGATAATGGCAAGAAGCGCATAGCCAAGAATAATGGTCGTCAGGATATTCTTAATGACGTCCATAACAAAGGTCTTCTTAGTGGTAGTATTCATACCATACTTCTCTTCTATGGTGAAGGTATGGTAATAATCGAATGGTATATCTACCACAATCGACACCAGCGAAAACAGTGCCATCACGCAAAAATACTGCAGGTATATATTCATCCCATCAAAGCAGGCAAAAACCTGCGCATAGACATTCCCAATAAGGAATACAAGCAGTATGGCACTGGACACAATATCCCTCACAGCAAAGAACTTATTCTTATCCTTGCTGTAAGCCCTCCACCTCTTATACTCTTCTTCATCGTATACGTCCCTTACGTTCTCCGGCAGTTCCTTATCATAGTAGGATCTGGCCAGACAGTCCTTGACCCAGTCATAGGCCTTGGACAGCACAAAGGACACAATCAGAATTATCTTAATAGTCATACTTATTACTTTCTTCTTGCGAACTGAGAAGTATCAGCGAACACCTGCTTACAGCCTGTGCATCTGACTCCATTAAAGGTGTATTCCATTTTTCCACCATAGATGCATCCAATATGATACATATCGGTGCTATTACCTCTACCGCCTGCAACGCTCTCAAGCTCGCTGTCAATAATTTCCATTGCTTCTATTCTCTCTTCGTTCATGTTACGTCCTCCTACGTAAAATGTTGTCTATATTCGTATATACGAAGAATTGCCTTCACTGGTACACAAAATGACACTCTGACCCCGTCCCCCAGGTTCACCCGTCCCCCAGGGTCATCCCTCATCAGTACAGCGGCAACTTAATATATGTGATAGAATCCAGCCAGCTGCGGCCATTGCCACGCCATGTGGACTCAAGGGAATTCACAAGTACTGATCTGAAGCGCGTTACTTCGCCATCCTCAGCAATCTTCATGGAGCCCGTAGCAGAGATTACATAGTGGTCTCCACCATCCTCGCCCAGATACATCATCACGTGTCCGGGGAAGATCAGAAGCGTACCAATCGGACAATCCTCCAGAATCTCCCCCTTAGTCTCATCGCTGAGGTCCGTCACATTCAGACTAGTCCAAGGTATGTTAATCATGCCCTTGGTATTCCTTGGCAGATTAATGCCGAAGCATCGATACATCTCCATCATGTACTGGGAACAGTCGCGGTTACCGTAGAGACCTGCCCATCCATACTGCTCTCCTAATGCCTTAAAAGCGAGGTCAACTACATTCCTCTGTGTATACTCCAGATATCCCACGCTCACACTGATATTCTGTGGCAGGTAGGCATTCTCATAGGTAAGCATTCCCGCACCATCAGCGGCAGGAATCATAACCATATAGTTATTGAGTGCCTTCCTGTTATAATTATTGGCCTCAAAACTTCCATCCGTAACAAGCTCTAATGTGGTACCCATGTCAAGGCCTCTGCCTGAGATTGCCTCATTAGATGGATCCTCATCAAGATTGGCATGATTATCTGTCACTACCACGAACTCAGTCGGGTTCGTTTTTGCCATCCAGTAATCATAATCATATGTAATACCAACCTTGTCGGCGTCAATCCAGCCCGCGCAATATGGTGTCACAACGAAGTAATACTTCCAGTCAAGGCTCTTCCATACCACTACCACAGGCTCATTCATCCTGACACTGCTGTTCTGGAGCTCATCGCAGTAGTCGTAATCCTCACTTGCAGCCAGAGCAACATCTGTAGGAGCCATTCTGATATCAGCACTCTCCAGGGTCACGCCGTAAGTCACATCATATATATCAGGGATGCCTTCAAGGTCACGAAGCTTAATCATCTTCTCCCAGAATTCATCCTCAACAGGCTTGCCATCTATATAGAAGAGATCCTCCTTAGGCAGTTCAAATACACCCACAAGATCCGTCAACTCCTCCTTGCTAAGAAGATATGCCCTGTTATTGCCCACATAATAATCGAAGCAGCCTGGATCAAGCTTCTCTGATTTCAGGCTCTCATTGAATTCAGCGATTCCATTCTCAGACAGTATCACCTTATCAGCAGTTCTACTGTCACGAAGCCAGTAATCGGCATTACACATATCATTAGTCACGCCAGGGGCAAGATTAAGACCTGCCTCAGAAGCAGCAGCATCATAAGCCACGTTAGACTTACTCAGAGCATTCTTAAAATCTGGCAGATGCACACTTCCGAACTTCTCATCGCGAATCTTCTTAAGATCCACGAACTGGTCAATTCTCGTCTGCACATTCTGCTCTAAGTTCCTATAGAAGAACATGTAATCATATATATGGTAGTTACCCTCGTCAAGGAATGACAGTATCGCAGGGTAATCCTCCTTGCTCACATCAGTGACCTTAAGGGTGCCACGAACAGGATCAATATAAGCTCCCGTAAGCTCAGGAATCTCCGAAGTAATCTCCCCCGTTCCATCCATGAAGCAGGCGCCCGTATTAAGAGCCTTATCCGCAGGGGTCTCATCCGTCTTCCAATTAAGCGGATTAATTCCCTTGGTGGTTGTAGGCACAATAATCGATGAAGTGATGTCCTCACTCTCGCTGCAGAAGGATACAATTACACCCGTATCCGCCTCAGCCTCGGCCATCTGCAGGTGTGGATGCGCCGCAAGCTCCTCATCCGTGATATACCAGCCAATCATGTAGCTGGCAACCAGATGCGAACTGACATATGGGTCCCCGCCATACTCAACCATCAGCCTCTTGACCATGTCTCCACCCTGGGAGAAACCAGCCAGTATGATAGGGCGGCCTTCATTATAATTATCAAGGTAATAGTCGAAGGCATTTTTCACATCTTCATAAGCTGATAAAAGTGACTGCTCCTTAGTCTCTTCGTCGAGTCCATCATATACGGCCAACGTGGACTGTCTGTAGTAAGGCGCGAAGAATCTGGCGTTATCATCATAGATGCCCTTCTCCATAAGGGTCGCCGCAAGGAATGAATCCCTGGAATCCTGGTCATTGATATCCATATTCAGAGCATCGCCGCCAACCGCTGTCGGGCATATGAAGAATACGTCCGCTTCGTGATCAATCTTAAGCTTGGCCTCCTTCTCGCACACTGCCCAGTTAGATTCCAGACTGTAGTCGACGCCATTCTTCTGCTGGCATCCAACGCAGGATAGCCCCAATATAATAATAGCCATCAGGCTAATTGTAATTAAAGATAGTCGCTTGTTTCTCATAATCGCTCCATTTTGATAGTCAGTCCACTCTCTCGGTGTACCACTCATCCCTTACGTATCATATTATCATTATAAGGCAATTGTGCAAACTTGAATCTTTGCCAGTTCTTCCCCATATTGTTCGTTGATCTGTCGAATATCTATATCGTCCTGAATACTAATAAAATATTTATCCGAAAGACCAAAGTATCTGGCAAGTCTTACTGAAGTGTCCACTGTCATTCGCCTTCTGTCATGAATAATATCTTGAATTCTAGATACAGGAACATTAATCTCTCTGGCAAGTCTATATGCAGAGATCCCCATTGGATCGAGGAATTCTTCCTTCAGTATCTCCCCCATTGTTGGGGCTTTAATCTTAGTGCTCATAATGCCTCCTGCTAGTGGTAATCTACTATTTCAACATTATACCCGTTTCACGTGTACACGTCAATCATTCAGCAAGAATAAGAGTAATATTCCATAAACATCCTGATATTAAGCAGTGAACACGCCATATGTTATTTACTATCAATGGGGTGTGGTTCCAATGAACGAATGGACCACATACCGATTAACTGGTAAGATTCCGAAAAATAAGCAATGAAAAAGCCACTTTGTTTCGGTTATTTTATTATAACCAAAACAAAGTGACTTTTCCACATAACACACACTATTTATTTCAACGAATCATCGTAATGAGCTCTCTCGCCACCGATGAACTTGGCTCTGCTTCTTGCGGCAGATACATGTGCCTCACCGATGCGGTTATTAACAAGTCTTACTGGAACAGCGACCTTACGTATATGCATTCCAATAAGTGTTCCGCCTATATCAATTCCAGCGTCAGCCTTAATCTCTTCAACTGCAACAGGATCTTCGAATACCGAATAAGCTGTTGTAGCGAGGGACCCGCCAGCCTTAGGCTGTGGAACCACATTAACTATCTCTGAGAAAGGAACTGCGGCCCTCTCCACAATAATGGCACGGTTCAGGTGCTCACAGCACTGTGCTGCCACATATATACCGGCTTCACTTGCCACCTCATAGATACCAGCAAATGCTGCCTTGGCAACATCAAGATTAGAATTCGTACCAATCTTATCTCCACATATCTCACTAGTTGAGCATCCTACTACAAGGATCTGTCCCTTCTTAATCTTAGAGACCTCGATAATCTCCTTAGTAGTGCTCTTAGCCTGAGCTGTTATTTCTTCGTACATTTTTTACCTTTCCTCGGATAAGAATCTAAGTAATCCGACCTTAGTAAGTGCATTAATCAGAAGCACTGCAAGTACTAAGCATGTAATACCCTGAATCATATTACTTGGAATTGAGGCTGCTGCTGCCACTCCGTATCCAAGAAGTGTTGCCTCGTATGCGAAGTATCCAAGCACCATGATTGCTTCTGCCACGACGCCACTTATTATATATGCAAGCTGCTTGTTAAGTCCAGCCTTACCTAAGGCAGTATACACAATAAATCCCACAAATGCCATTGCGAACTTGATTACTACTGTACCAGGTACATAAGTTGGATAGCCAGATAAGAGATCTGCAAGTCCTGATCCAATACCTGCTGCCAGTGCACCATATGGATTACCCATAATCCATGCGGACAGAAGCACCATCGTGTCGCCTATATTCACATAACCGTTAGTACCAATTGTTGGCACCTTGATTACCATTGTTGCAATGCATGTAAGTGCAGCCAACATTGCCGCTGTTACTGTTACCGATAATTTCTTGCTCATAATAAAAACCTCCAAGTTTTTCTTCTTGAAGGTTATTATACGCCCATCTGAATATATTGTAATATCCAAAATCAATTATTTTTATATGACCAGATTACATTACACACAATCCCAGTCGTCCTACCTGGCTTCCCCATTCTAAGCTGTAGTCGGGGAAATTTTGCCCAAAGTATCCCTTAAGAATCTCAGGATTAATCGCCCTATGGCTGATAATCGTCATATCGCCTGCGTACCCCACAATGCAAAGAACCACCTTAACCAGACTGTGAATCAGCTGTACATAAGCCATCATCGCCTGCTTGTTAAGTATATTCTGCTCGCTCCCAAGGATATCCGAAGCCATCTTGAGCACCACCGCATTCTGGGCAAAGAATACCACCCTCCTGCCCTTGAAGATCATCTCATAGTAGAAGGCATTCTCAATCTCCAAGCCCTCATATCTGCGGGTAATCAAATTAATGTCCAGCTTATGGAAGTCACTCATGAACTTCTTAAGCTCGCTGTTCAGCGCATCCTCTCTATCCTTATCATTATGGACGTTCCACTTGCTCTGTGCCCTGCCTGTGATTGCCCTGTCCTCGATGAGGATATGTCCAGTTAACCATCCGGCAAAAATACCTATGAACTGATGAATCGACTCCGGAGAGTAATCGTTGGCTTCCAATTCAGCATCAAGGGCTGGAAGTGTAACATTACGAAGATTGTCATGCAGAAGCTTGTGATCCTCATAGTGCTCATAACCAATCTGACGCATGAAGGCTTCTTCCTGCTTGAAGTGAGTATCCGTATAATTGTAGAGGAACTTAATTGCCTCCACGCAAGCGAACTTCTCCTTCTCATAATCGCGTCCCCGAATCAGGGCGGACACCTTGCCCATTACAGCAAAAAGCTTCCTATGGGCTGCATCCACATAGTCGCAGCCAACTTCGTATTCTTCCTTCCAAAAGTCTTCTCTCATAATTATTCCTGCAATTAAAAAAGTGTATCAGAAAAATCTGATACACTTATTATCCTCTTATTAAGCCGGTCTTGCAAGGTAATATCCCTGGAAAAAGTCTGCTCCAAGTCCAATCAGGCAGTCGAACTCGCCCTTGGTCTCAACACCCTCAGCAACAACCTTAATTCCGTAAGAATGCATGCGGTCAATAATGTTCTTGATACGTTGCTGCTTATCTGTATCCTTATCAACATCTGTAAGAAGCGACCTGTCAATCTTAATTATCTCAGGATTAAGTAAGTCGACCTTCTCTATGTCATTGAAGCCTGAGCCATAATCATCAAGTGCAATAAGTGAATTACCATGTGACACATGCTCTCTCTTAGCCAGTGACATAGGTAGCGAGAACTCCGGATATTCAAGCAGTTCCACAATAAGAATACTATCCTGAACTCCATAATAGTTCCTGAAAGCCTCTGCCTCTCTCTTACTGAAGACCTCACAAGGGAATGAATTAATACTAATCTTCTCAGTATAGCCCCTCATAAGATAAGCCTGAGTTGCACCAAAAAATGTAGCAACCTCAAGTACGTGAAGCTTCTCTAACCTAGTATACTCCTCAATAAGGTCAACAACCGTTCTCCCGTGTGGTCGCATAAGCGCTTCTCTTGCGTATACAGTCTTACCATCCGGATAAAAAATCGGTTGAAATACATATTCAATTTGAAGCTCTGCCAGGGCCTGAAGAATATCTTCTGCCAGTGGCAAATGATCAAAATAAATCATGCAATAGTCCAATACATTTTAGTTATTTTTCGTTTCTTATACGCAATTATACCACAATTTTCCTAAAATGCATATTTTTGTACTATTTCTGTGACATTTTTTATAATACGTCTGCAGCACCATCAACTAAGGCATTTTCCACTGCTGGAGTCACCTATTAGAAAACTTCCTCAGCTGCAACTACGTCTTCTGCGTAAGTATCTACGCCATCATTCTTAAGAGCTGCATAGAGCTCAGCATTTGTGTAGTTAACATATGGTCCTACATAGAAGATGTAGAGAATTCCACCTGTAAGTCCGCTAAGGAGATACCAAAGAATGAATGACAGATCAAGTTCGAATGCAGCCCACTTGTTGCCGTCCATCATTTCCTTAGACATTGCAAGAGCATCCTTGTAATTCATATCAGGATTCTCGCTTATGATATACTCTACCATTCTGTACTGGTAAGCCTTAACAATACCAGGAATAACTAAGAGTAATGACCATAATGCAACGAATAAGTTTCTTAAGAAGATTACCAATACCTGATTAAGATAATTATTCTTAAAGCTGTATGATAAGTCCGAAAGCTCAGCGCCTGCCTCATCAGTACCATCATAGAAGAACTTCTTACATCCAACCGAAATTGGGTTGAGCAAGAAAATCTTAAATGCTGTTCCGGCCACTATTGCTACAGATACAACTGCCAGAACAGCTGCTAAAATAATAGCAATCTCTGTACCACTTAATCCAAGCTCATTAATCTTATTTGATACATCTTCTGCATTAGACTTAACACCTGATCCGCTTGCTCCACCTACAGCGAATGCAAGAATTGCGCTCACAAGAACTGATCTCCAGTAGCATACCTTCAAATCTAACTTTGCCTTTTCCTTTAATAACTTTCTAGTCCACATTTTTATTGCCTGTCCTCTCTCATTTTCTTTTTCATAAATGTGTAATATCATATTTTTTTGTAGGTTTTCCTCGACCTACACCATAATATACGAAGTAGCTTTTGTAAAGGGCTAATAGTTTTTGCTGGCATCTTGCGTACACACTCCCAGAATTGGTTGCTCATGCATACCATATGGCCGTTTTTACCTGTTTGGTAGGTCTATATGCTTACTCCCTGGACTGCTCATACCTACCAAACTGTCTTTTGAGCCTGTTTGGTATGCATAAATGCTTGCTCTTATGGCTGTTCATACCTACCAAACTATACTGTGAAGCCTGTTTGGTATGCTTACACTCTTCCAATAGCGGCTTTTCAAGCATACCAAATGGCCGATTATGCTTGTTTGGTATGCTTACGCACTCGTGTATCGCCCCAAAAAGGTTAAAATCCCCTAATATTCCACCTTCACGCTATCAATTCCATAAGTTTTCTTGAATAGTTCCTCATCGGCAGCATTCCTGATTACCATTACTTCGGTAAAATGGCCGTCAACTAAGCTCTTGAATCCCGCCACCTTCTCGCCAGTGCAGATTGAGCTTCGAATAATCGCCACCTGCGTCGCTGAATCGAATAGAATAGTATTCTCCAGGTTTTTCTTATATCCACCAAAATGTATCAGATTAATCTTAGGTAGCTTCATCAAATCAGCGACTCGCCCTCGCCCATGATAACGATGTCAACAGCTGTTGCGTCCTCGATATGGAAGCACATCATCTTATAGCCAGTCTCGTCGTTGTAGATGCCGCGGAGATGTGGTGCGCCGTTAAGCATAGCCTCAGCGTACTTGCCATCTGTCTCGAAAACAGCCTTGCCAGAGTATCTCATCCAGTGGCCGCCCTCCTTGCAGGCAACGATCTCGACATTAGGGTTAGCTAACATCTGCTTATACACTTCCTTGAAGTCGCCAACGCCGAAGATAACCTTGTCGTCCATCTCCATGTGGGCGCCCAGTGGACGAAGTCTTGGTCTGTCGCCATCAACTGTAGCCATGTAGAACACGCCTGCCTCTGTTAAATAATCATTAATCTTGCTCATTTCAAATCCTCCTATTTATCACATTATCTCACCAGCCAGCCAATCATCCACCAGCCAGCTAGCCATTACAATACTTCTTAAGCTCACTCTTCAGGTACTCGTACCTGAGTCGCTTCTCTTCCTTGGAAAAATGAACGCCCCTGTCCTGTACTGGATTGCCCTCATAACTGAGAACCTCGTCGCCGAACTGTTCACTCGTAAGGTCGAAGCGACAGTCACCAATCACGTTGTAGCAGTGGTAGTTGCCGCCAGAACGGAGCACACCATAGACCTCGCCGCCGAAGATATCCTGGGCCAAGAATGCTGTAATGGAGCACTGGCCAAGAGTCATATTGGACTTGGTCCAGCCAGCCCGCATTCTTGGAGCACAGGTATCTGCACACCATATATTGCTAAGGGCATCGTAGAGATCCAGAGGGGTCTTAATGCTCTTATATTCATCTGTAATTGCGGGAGCCGTCGCA
>DCIU01000080.1:5422-11068 GCA_002317245.1 Lachnospiraceae bacterium UBA1718 | reverse complement strand
CCTTCTCCTGCTTCCTATTATTAAGCTCATCCATGAATCCCGCTGTGATGATGCCGGAAGGAAGGGCAATAATAGCCACGCCCACCAAGGCTGATATCATTGTAATAAATCTTCCAACAGAAGTCGCTGCAGCTATATCACCATATCCAATAGTGGTCAGGGATACCGTAGCCCAGTATACAGCATCGAAGTAGCTTCCGAAGGTAGCAGGCTCAATGTTGAACATAATAAGAGCCACCACGAGGATATAGCCAACAGCCAGAACCACAACAGCCCCCAGCACATCCTTCTGCTTCTTAAGCACATTTCCTACCATCTCAAGATTCTTGGAATATCTGAAGAGCTTGAATACCCTGAAGGTCTTGAACACCCTAAGCAGCCGCAGAAGCCTGAATATACGAAGGGATCTAAACACCTTAAACTGTGCCAGGAAACTAATAGCTCGAACAGCCTTTAATCCCTTATTCAGCACCACCAGGGATGGCAGTATTGACAGCAGATCCACAATGGCCATCGGAGTAAATGGATACTCCAGGAAGGACTTGCCGCCCTTACCAAGCCTAAGATCAGCAGTCAGCAGCCTAAGCACATAATCAATTATAAAAATAATAACTGTAACCTGCTCAATTACCAGAAACAGATAATTAGTCTCTCTAAAAAGCAGCGGAATCAGACTGACAACAATGGTCACCAGCATAAAGGCATCGTATACCTGCCCGGCCCTGCTGCCTTCACTTCCATTATCAATTATCTCGTATATCTTCTTACGCATTTAAGAACTCCTTAGTCCTCTTCATTACATCACACAGAATCACAATATTATGCTCTGTATCCAGCCCCTCAAGGGAATGATTCAGCCCCTTATAGAGGCTAATTGGCACGCCCTTAGTCCCAGCGAGCCTTACCACCATCATAAGAGTAAGACAAAGTCACTACCTCATCATAGCCGCACTCACTAGCCACCTTACGTCCATAATATAGCAGTGGCTTATCACAGTGATATCCAATTCCCGGGAATACTACAACCAATCTCATAATATCATTAACCCTTATTCATCGTAACCGAAGTGGCGGGCGATTTTCTCATAAACAGGTACTTCCACGCCATACTTCCCTGCAATGAATATATACGCATCACCTACACGCCTATTTAGCTAGAGACGTTAGCTCGTCCTTATGCCAGAGTCCCCAGAATCCAATTCGGGAAGCAGCCTCAGCTGAATTATCACTGATTACCCTTCCCATTACATCTACGAAATCACGGGGTACGGCCTGCCTTACTTTCAGCTCTTCTATAATCTTATCCTTATTTAAGTCAAGATTGAGCTTCTGTTTCTTACTAAGAAGATATATGAATTTCTCTCCAACTTCTTTTCTTTTCTTCTCTAATTCCTCTGAGTCCTCACCATTAGCAAACTGCCTCTTTAATTCGACAACTTCCCTATAGGTTCTGGTTATTTCATCTGGCTGGCCACCATCTCTGTCCGTCAGATATGGCTCCATAATCCTGGCAAATTCCTCGTCCTTATTCTCAGGAAAAAATAGATTCGCCAACATAGTTGTCTTAATACCCTGCATAGCAGTGATTTGAAAGGCATCAGATCCTCTTTCTTTTTGCCATTCATTATAAACGAAAACGTTAAATATCGGTTCCGCCTTGTCAACCAGTTTATCTATCTCTTCCTCCGAAGCCTGTCCCGAATCCAGTTTATCTCTTATCTCCTTTAAGAGATGTGGGAAAGACAAGTCTTCACGGACTGGGTCTGCCAAAGTCTCAGGTCTGAATACCCTGTCGAATTCATCCCGCTCTTCTTGTGACATTTTCTTAAGGTCCTGCTTGAAGCAATCACGGGCAGTACCTTCATAGTAAATCAATGCATAACCAGCTGCCTCAAGTCCGTAACTTACTGCGGTTAGATCATCGCCTTCAGCAGCAATTCTTTTGATTTTGCACATAGAATCCATACTGAGTGTTGCACTAATATCATCAATTGATTTCTTTAATCCTTCCAGGGCCGCTATCTGTTCATTTAACTCTGTAATGGTATTCTGAAGTCGTAGCTGGCACTGGGAGAAATTGAATATTGCAGACGGAAGCTCGAATCCCAGTTCCTGTGCCTTCAGAAGCGTTACTGCTATTCTCTGGCCGGTGCTTCCTCCTGAGCCCAGTCTGAAGTACTTCTTAACCTCAGTCTCAAACTGCTTCTTCTTAGACTTCCACAGAGCCTCAGTCTTCTCATTTTTCTGCATGAGCTTATGGAAGCCATCAACATATGCTCCCTCTTCTCCTATTGCAGCCGCTGCCATCATCTTGGTAACAGTTCCCAACTGGCTCTTATCCAGCTGAGTCGCATTACCGAAGTCAATAACAGTTGCGCTGTCATCATCAATCATTATATTGCCGGCATGAAGGTCGCCGTGGTAGAAGCCAGAGCCGAAGAGACCCTCCTCAATCCACTTCTCAGCCAAGAGTACAAGATGGGCCTGACGCTTCTTAGCCTGGGCAATCAACTCACTAAGCTCAACCTTTGTATCAGGCGCATTTCTTTTAATATAAGAATTCGAGGCAAGCTGGGGCGATCCATTCTCGTTCATTATAGGTCTGCCTTCCTCATCCCTGGCAGTTATCTGGTCAATTATCTCCAGCCTTCTTCTGGCGAGTTCATCCATATACTTATCAACTGTAGTACCTGGAGATTTCTCGATTACCATGGAAGTGGTTGTGGGCTCAACAAGGCTGTTAAGCTTCATGGAAGATACAGCATCTCTCTCCTTGCCCTCGGTTCGGCTCTTATCGTATATCTTGCCGCGCTCAACATTCCTTGCTTCTATAGTCAGATCAAGCTCTTCCTCTATTCTTAAGAGCTGGCCCTCATAGGTGGCCTCCATTCCGCCCTTCTCTCCCGTTGCCATACCGCTCTCATCCACAGTACCATCTGTTATCTTGGCTATGAAGAGCATAATATCCTTCTCACGCTGCATTCTGTTGCGTACATCAGGTCTTAAGAGCTTGACTACGACTTCCTTGCCAGTAGCAGGTAAGGATGGACCATATATTTTACAGAGAAAAGCCTGTCCAACTGAGGCTGCACCAAGAGATTTAGTTACCTGAATATCCGTAACGGCGCCATTAGACCTCTCAATCATGGACAGGAACTGGGCCTCGACAATATCCCTTGGAATAGGCAGAAGATTACTCTTAACATCATTAAATGCGCTTTTGAGCTCATCCGCCATGTTGTCTACAGGCATACCCTGAAGCATCTTCTGCATAAGTGGTCCTGCTCCCTTGAATACACCACCAATATATGAAGCAGCCACAGCTTCCTTCTGGGCATCAGTCAAATTATCCTTAATAGCATTGGAATCCCTGAGGGCAGATGCTATCATAGATCTCTTGTCAATGGTAGATACACCGGAGAAGTAGAACTTCAATACATTTTTCGTAAAGAGGCCCTGACCTGCATTGCCCTTCACGGTCTGCTTAATTATGTTCTCAAGAATGGCATTACCTGCCTTGATATCAGCTTCTGTTCTCTTAGAAGTCTTAATAGCAGCAAGTCTCTCTGTCTCTGCCTCATCCCTTTGCTTATTAGCTACATCATTCTCATCTTCTTCGAAGAGTCTGTCGACCTTAAGAGCGATGTCCTCTGATATTGACCTGGCGCCTTCCTCAGCAGCCCTGTCAATTTCCTCATCCAATCTATTGAAGGCAGTATCGAACATGTCATCCGCAAGCATAGCCTTGGTGAGAGCCAGTCTCTCTTCACTGGTAACGGCATTATCTACTGCATCAGCATAGTCACTTGCATGCACAGCCATTCTGATTGTGCCCACCTGTTTTCTTATGTTGTACTTGAAGTCATCAGGAAGGGGAAGCTTCTTCATTACATCAGCGAGTATTCTCTCATCCTTGGCAATCTGTATGAAGGCGTAGCTGTTATCTTCAATCGCTTTCCTTAGTCGTACAGAAGGCTCATTAAGGGAATTATCACCTACCCATGTATCCTTGGAGAATACAAGGTCAGCTAAAAGGTTCTTAACCATCTTCTCATTAGGTGTCCATCCATCAGGTCCCTCGGCATTAGGGTCCAAGAGGGATCTAGCCTGGGCATTAATAATAGCATCCTCACGGAAGCGTACCTTGTCGCTTACCTTCTCCTTATTCTTCTCTCTATTCTTAAGAAGCTCCAGGGTATCCATGCCATTAATCTTCTCTCTGGTGGCAGTCATATCCTCGTATAGAACCTCTGTTATCTCCTCCTTGCTAATAGAGTCATCCAGCAGGTACCTTGCTATCATTCTGACGCCTGAGGTATCCAGATTATGGAACTTAGTAGGTTCTATGCCAGTACGGCCAGCAATGTACTTAAGGCACATATTCCTGACTGTAGCCGAATCATTCTTAGAAAAAACACTGTCCTTAATCCAGGCCATGGAATCATTCAGCACTTCAGTTCCGAAGGTCTCACTATTATTAAGGATGTTATTAGTCATGGAAGAGGCAATGACTTCCTTGGTATATGGAAGCTGCTGCTCGAATTCACCGATTTTGACAAACAGCCTGCCCTTCTCATCCTGCTTAAGGCCGATAGTAGTCCCAGACTTCTCATTTTTGCCCTGCTTATTCTTCTGGCTTCTTATGAAGCCCTTGCCCTTATAGCCAATTGTGCCCGAATTGAAGTAGGCCGCATGGACACCATCCGGGAAGTTCCTAAGCATCTGAAGCAGACTTGTGGTTATATCACAGTAGTCATCGCCCGGCGTAGAGATAAGCTCATCCGGCTTCTTATTCATTGTAAGAATATTAAGGATATCCTGTGCTGCTGTATCAAGGCCAGACATAATATCCTCAGGAAGAGATGTCGTTACTGGCTCTTCTATCTCGAATTCACCTAGCTTATCAGCAATCACGTCCTCTTCCCTGTGGCTTGTGGAATAGCGGACTCCTAAGTCATAGAGCTTGGCAGACATAATGAGCTCACTATAGCTTCCCACCATGAAAAAGCCCTTCATATCAGGATTGGACACAAGGCCCTTCATCTTGGTGAAGAGCGCAAGCTCTTCAGTGAGGGAATTCATTCGATTATAGACCATGGTATACCTGCTATTGCCAGTATGGGTGGTCTTCACATTCAGATAATGCTGACAGCTGTTAATTGTCAGCATATACATATTCTCAATATTTGTTATCTCTTCTGCAGAAACAGGGATATTAGCATCAAGCTCAGAGGCCAGAGCATTCTCAAGGGTAAGAAGATTAGTCTTAATATCCTTCATCTCAGAGGAATCGCCTAAGAACTTGTGACTGTTAATTAGAATGTGGGACATATTCCTGCCCTGCCTGATCTCAAGCTTGGCGCGTGTCTCATTGTCGAAATTAAGCTCTCTGCTTTCCAGAGCTTCTGCAATACCATGCATCTGCTTCTTAGTAGCTTCAAGGCTGTCCGACTGAGCTCTCTTATAGTCTTCCTGCTTCTTATCAAGGTCAAATACCTGCTTGTCATCTTCAAGCTTCACACCCAGGCTGCTAAGCTTAAGTTCCTCTTTAGTTATCTCCTGAAATTCGTTAAAGTCACCCATCTATGTACCTCCTCTATGCATTCAGTTAACATACCTTATGTATGTAACATTATAATACTAATT
>DCIU01000080.1:2030-5338 GCA_002317245.1 Lachnospiraceae bacterium UBA1718 | reverse complement strand
CATATTCCTCTATATTATTCAACAGCGCCTATCACTCCAGCATGGACAGATACGAATGCCTGATCGTATCCTCCATACTAAGCCCCAGGGCCTTAAGCAGGTCCTCTATCTTAGATACTGCCGCCTCATAGCCTGTATCATCCGCCATAATCTCCACCTCAAGGAAATCACCAAGGTCAGTTACCGAATCCAGGCAACAGGTTAGGTCGTCCTTCTTATAATGGATGCGGGTCTTCTCCACACATCCTGCCGCCTCGTAGCCTAAGCCATTCAGCACTATCTCACCGTGACGGAATGTAGGCACCGTGAACTGGGTCTCTTCCCTTGTCATGGTCACATCATCAATCTTAGGTCCCTTGTAGTTCAGCACATACTTGGTAACCCCCGTATCCACATCCCTATGCTCACGAATCCTGAGGGCCTTATCCGCCGCCTTCAGATCCACCAGACCATTATAGTAGGTATCGTACTCATATACAGTAGTTCCTCTGGCAAAACCGATTGCAACTAACTTATTAATCGTATCTTCAATATCAACCCTTATCTTAATTTCAACTTCAAGCACTATTTGTCTCCTTTGGCTGTCAGGCTTTGCCCAGATTACATAGTCAATTATCCCACAATTGCACCAGCTAGTACAAGGCATTGCTGGTAATTCAGCTTGGTGCCTCTGCTGTCACATTCATAGTTGATGGCTCTGCTAGCTGATATTCCGAATTTGCCAGCTACTTCAATGGCATCAATATTGGCACCTAGGAAGAGGAACTCCCATCCATACTTTTTCTTCTACCTATCACTCATTGAATTGAAGCCTCCAATCGTATCAGCTTCAAGACCACTCATTGAACCGCTTCTGTCTAAAATGAATACTACTTCCGTTAACCCTTTACGCATATAATTGCCCTCCTTGTAATGGTTGTCTGTTAATCAGTATCTGTAGGCTCATTATATCCATTAGGGTAAAAATAAAGGTCGCAGCAAGTGCGACCTGAAAATCTAAGATATAATACATTGAAGTCCATGTTCTTCAAGCTGAATATCTATGTCACTGACTACTCCCACGGGCAAGCCCGTGGGGTTCTTACTACCAAGTTTAGCTTGTAATCGTACATCATTTTCAGACTTTGGAGTACAAGTGTAAGTCTATTTGAGTAAGGACTTTTATTACCAAGCAGTCCAACGACCACATTAGCAGTAAATTTCTACTTTCGTAAGGAAGTATAGTCAATCTCCCCAAATATTTACTTTATGCTATTTTGATACCACTATTCAATACTTTAATATTGTTAACTCTAATCCATTCGATTAGGTTTTTTTCTTTGTCGTAACATTTATCAAATTCAGAAACACATTTTTTCTTATCTATATCGTTGGTTTTGTAATCGTAACAAAACAACAAGAATGATGAATACCAATCTCTTTGTACTAAAGTTCCATCAGCAAGTTTATACATTCTATCAGACAACTTCTTCTTTATATAATCATCTACTGTATGGTCGTAATAACCCAGTACCGGAATGAAGTCAGGTATCAAATCGACTGGTGATAATGCATATGCAACAGCAATCGCAGCTACAGCCTTCGCATACCAGGGCGTTTTGGGATTCTTCAGTGCCAGCGCTACAGCCGGAATATCCGTTTTAAGTTTTTTTGCTTTATCAACTTTAAGCGACATTTTTTTGCCTCTTTGGGGTTTGATCCAAGGGTAAAAGTGGATACGACTTAGGTACTGGCAAAGTGATTGTGTATCCTTATTAATAGTGATGAAATCGTATATGTTGTTCCATATATCACTACCACAACAATCGGAATCAGATAGTATTTTCCGCCAAAAGTAAAATGGTAAAAGTCATTCCAAAGCTTTAGCACAACTACCATAACAAAGTAAATAATCGAATACACTATAGTTGGAATCATTCCAATAACGCTATCCATTCGACTAAGCTTTTCTCCATCTGCAAGGGCAAGAAAAGAAATCACTGCTAATAATGGATTGAGAAAATGGAAGAAAAACATGTCCTTAGAAAACATAGTAAAATAATTACTTCCAGACATAACCTTCACAGGCGCAAGAAATGTAGCAGCTATAAGAAATGTTAAGACCAAACACGTTGTGCCCATAAGGTAGGCCCTGATCAGCCATCGTGGAATACCATTATTGTGTCTGTCTCTAACGCTGTATACAAGCACCAAAATAGCCATTATTCCCGCTAAAATGTTGCTGTCCATCGTATAGGGTTTGAAATAGCCCCATCCTATTATATAGTTACCAAGCTGTCCCTCTCCTGCTCCAAATACTATTCCAATAGTAGCAATAACTACAACATTAATAGCAATTATGCTGTTTAATAATATAGTCTTATTCACTCTTATCATTCGCATCAATAATTTCTAGCCCCCTCCATACCTCAGGTTGGTGACAGAATAATCTTTATATATTCACTAAAACTTTCCACTTACCATTTCGCTTTCCATTCTCCCTGCAAATCAAGCCTTTATCCTGCATTTCTACAGTTCTAGTTTTAATTGTTCTTTCTGATTTTCCTATAATAGTAGCTAAATCCTTCTGTGTAATACTTGGATTTTTAATTAATTCATTAATTATAGCTAACTCTTCCAAAGTGCAATTATTGCACTTTGGACATTTAATATTTGCACTTTGAATTGCACTTTCATGTCGAAACTCAACATGCAAATATCTATTTTTCAGGTCATGATTAGAATTCATCAAAAGGTTTTCAAAAAACAATTCCAAAAAATCCGTTGTAGCATGAATACCATTTTGCCAAGGCCTATTGCAGTTTTCCATGCATTACTCTTTTCAATTTTGTCAGGTTCTCCCTGGCGAATGTATTCATTTAATTCTAATCCCCAACTCTTTTCTGCCAAAGAAATCACCTCAATTCTTTCTTCCAATTGTTTTGCACTTCCTTGTTCTATATGCATCATCTTACCAATAATTCAGCCAGGTATACCGCAACAACGCCACATATAACACTTAAGCTGGTATACAAAATAGCAGTAAATGTATTCCCATTGTCTAATAGATTCATTGTCTCTAAAGCAAAGGATGAAAAGGTAGTAAAGCCTCCACAGATTCCAACCTTAAGGAACAGTTGAAGGCTCTCCTTACTTTCGCTATGCTTTATTGAATAAGCTGCAACAAGCCCAATAACAAAAGAACCTATGATATTAATGCACATAGTTTTAATTGGAAATCCAGATGCCTGCTTCAAGGGGATTAGCCCAATCAGATAACGAAGCACCGCCCCTATGAATCCTCCAATACCAACAATTATTACGTTCAA
>DCIU01000080.1:854-1940 GCA_002317245.1 Lachnospiraceae bacterium UBA1718 | reverse complement strand
ACCCTCTTCTTCACATCCACGAGCTTATCACCTTCATATACAAGCTTAAGTGTGAAGAAAGATGTGACTGTATCAAGCATCTCGAAGAAGACCTTATCGCCTTCCCATATAGGCAGATTAACCACCTCGGACTTAGGTATCCATTCAAGGTCACCTTCGTCACATGTGATCATATCGCCCTCGTATCCTGTGGCTGTGAATAGGTACATGTATTCACCCTCATATTCATTAGACACGAAGGTAATCACGCCACGAAGTCTGTAGTCTGTAAGTGTTAGTCCGGTCTCTTCCTTAACTTCTCTTAGTATGCACTCCTCAGGAGATTCATTCTCCTCGAAGTGACCACCCACACCAACATACTTATCCTTATTTATGTCATTTTCTTTCTTAACTCGATGAAGCATTAGGTATGCATCATCCTTCTCTATATAGCAAAGCGTTGTGTTCTTCATTGTTAGCTATTCATCCATCTCATCTAGAGCATCATAATAACCGTCCATCCAATCTGACATACGGTTAATCTTAGCCTCGTATTCTTCAACAGCCTCAACATTCTCAGGCCACTCATCTCCTTCGTCAATATCATGAATCCGCAGCCAGTCATCTGCTACCTCGAATTGACATTCTCTTCCATCTTCACATTCAAGTGTCACCAGAACCATTAGTGGTTGGCCAGGCATTCTCTCTTCACATCCGAAGTCTGATTCGTCTATACGATTAATTATCCATTTCATTTCAGAACCTCACACCACACTTAGGGCAGAAAAAACATATCTCCACCTACAGATCAAACATCGTATTTAACAAATATGTACCAGTGGCTGTCTCAAACACCTTATCCCTGAAATGAATAATCGCAGCTTTATCAAGCTCATCCTCTAAGGCATTTACGAGAAAGTCTGCCTCTAACAATATGCGGTAATCAATACCATCAACATTATCATAGGTATGGTGATGCGCTATGAGATAACATATTCGTTCAGTTTCAATCTCCGTTACTTCAGGGAACTCCGCCAACATCTCCCTAGCATATACTGGGCCTTCCTGCTCCTGAAGCTTCCCATCGCAACTACCATATTTTTCTTC
>DCIU01000080.1:0-783 GCA_002317245.1 Lachnospiraceae bacterium UBA1718 | reverse complement strand
CATCAATCCCTTCCTTAACGCCAATCACATGAGCAAATTCAAATACCTTGATAAAATGCTGTATCCGCTTGGGATCCCCATTATTAAATTCAGTCATTCTAATAATCAGTTCATCATTAATCATGCTTTCTTCATAAACCCCAGCTATTTTTTCTCTTCATATTCAATCCAATTATCTGTAATACGATATTTCGCAATTTCCTTCCTCATCAAATTGTTCTATCTCATATTTTAATTTGCCTTGTTCGTATATTTCATCATACAAATCACTCAAATCCGCCAATTTTCCAGTTGCTATAATCCAACCATCGTCAGGAAGTTCAACAGCAATGTTCGTTCCCTCAATTTCACCATTTTTCAATCCTATCACGTATTCGATTGAATTATCTGTCCAGTTATATCCAAGTCCTCGTAAATTTTCAATTCCATATTTGGTAGATTGTTTGTTCCAGAATTCGCCTATAGTTCTGTACTGTGTTTCATTTTCTGTTGAAAACACCTTGCTTATTCCCTTAAAAACCATTTTACGCACCCCATTAATCAAAGTACATCACCCCTACAAATCCGTTTTTTATATCCTCTCTGAACACCTAAAATAGCTTTTTCAACTATAAAAGTGAAATCCTTCTTCTCTTTGCTTCTTTCGAACATCACGCCTTATTTGAGCCCTCTCCCATTCTATTCTGTCTTCATCTGTCTCCAATATCAGCGAAGGGAGTTTTGACGGTTTATTGTTCTCATCCAGTCCAACCAAAGTCAAAAAAGCGCGATTAACTAATTCTC
>DCIU01000151.1:35461-36200 GCA_002317245.1 Lachnospiraceae bacterium UBA1718 | reverse complement strand
GTTACTCTTAAGCTTTCTAACGTAAGCACTAACTTTGATGATATCGTAGTTAACTTCCAGGGCACAACAATGTACAACAACTCTGGTACATCTACAATCTCCGCAGCAAGCGGTGATACAGATAAGCTTGGCGCAGGTCGTAAGCTTGGTCAGATGAGTGGTGTTACAATTCAGAGTGATGGACGTATCTACGCTTCATATGACAATGGTATGTCAAAGCTCTTAGGACAGATCGCAGTTGCAGAATTCTCTAATGCATCGGGTCTTTCTAAGGAAGGTGATAACCTCTACGCAGCTACACAGAACTCGGGTGATTTCAATGGAATCGGTGTTGAAGTTACTTCTGGCGGTGGATATATGACAACAGGTGTTCTTGAAATGTCTAACGTAGACCTTTCAGCAGAGTTCACAGAGATGATTACAACACAGCGTGGTTTCCAGGCTAACTCAAGAATTATCACAGTTTCTGATACACTTCTCGAGGAACTTGTTAACCTTAAGAGATAATAATCGCTTAGCTTAAATAATAAATAATGGTATTAAAGGGCAGGGTCCAAAAGACTCTGCCCATTAGTGCCTTTATGGGTATGGCAAAATACAAGCAAAAAACGAGGGAAAAACATGATAGAAATTACTAAATTAAACGGTACAAAAACGCTGATTAATCCTGATCTTATCGAGATGGTTGAATCAACCCCGGATACAATGATTACCCTTACTACAGGGCGCAAAATAATTG
>DCIU01000151.1:34685-35350 GCA_002317245.1 Lachnospiraceae bacterium UBA1718 | reverse complement strand
TTTGTGGATATAGCAACCATTCTAGGTTTAGTAATCTGCTTTGTACTTTGTATCTTTGGTATTGTTTACAGTAAGACAGGTATTAATTTTGGCGCTGTAATCAATTTCCTGGATGTACCATCCGCACTTATCACCTTCGGTGGTGCGTTCATGTGTATCCTGGCATCTTATTCGATTCCAGAGTACATAGCAGGCTTTAAGTCTATTCTATTAACATTTAAGACATCCGACCAGGATATTCCAACAGTAATAAAGAAGATAATTGATCTCTCCAACGTAGCCCGTAAGGAGGGCTTATTGTCGTTAGAGGAAGCAGCAGGAGAACTTGATGATGCATTCATGAAGAAAGGTATCCTGCTTATTGTCGATGGTACAGATCCAGAATTGGTTAGAGCAATTATGGAGACTGAGATGGTAAGTATCGATGGACGACACAGAAGTAAGATTGGTTTCTGGGAGAATCTTGGAGCCATGGGTCCTGCCTGGGGTATGATTGGTACTCTTATTGGTCTTGTTAACATGCTTCAGAACATGTCAGACCCATCATCAATTGGTCCTTCGATGGCGGTAGCCTTACTTACAACCTTGTACGGATCAATGCTTGCCAACTGGATATGTGCTCCAGTTGCTGCCAAGCTTAAATTACGTAATGAATCTGAGATTCA
>DCIU01000151.1:11232-34595 GCA_002317245.1 Lachnospiraceae bacterium UBA1718 | reverse complement strand
TTCCTGAACCCTAAGGATAGGGCTGCATTAGATGCACAGGGAGGTGACTTAGATGGCTAAGAGAAAAGCTGAAGAGCCACCAAAAGGCGCGCCGGCGTGGCAAAGTACCTTCGCCGATCTGATGAACCTGCTCCTTTGCTTCTTCGTTCTGCTTTTCTCAATGTCTACCGTTGACGCTCAGAAGTTCGAAGAGATAGCAGCATCCTTCGCCAATACCTTTAGTGTATTTACAGCTGGTGGATCATCCTTCGATGATGGATTGCTTATCAGTAATGGTGTAAGCCAGCTTAACAACCTGGACCAATACATTGTTAACACTGGACAGGCAGCTGATAAGAAGACTAGCAAGAATGAACTTGAAGAGGACACTGAAGATCTGAAGGCTCAGCTTGAACAGGCCCAGCTTGAGGCCAGCGAACAGTTAGCAGAGAAGGTGAATGAGGCACTTGTAGAGAATGGTGTTGATAAGGATGTAGATATCTATTTCACTTCTCAGTATGTTCAGCTGACACTTAAGGGTTCAGTTCTGTTCGATTCTGGTTCGGCAAGTCTAAGACAGGAAGCGCTTCCGATGATTCAGAAGATAGCGATGATTCTTGAGAGATATGCTCAGAGTACCATCGAGATTGAGGGACATACAGACAACGTCCCTATACATACTTCACATTTTGAGAGTAATGATGTCTTAAGTTCCTATCGTGCTCTTGCAATGTTTGATTATCTGGTAGATAACACTTCACTTGATCCTGCTAAGATTAAGCATTCAGGACGAGGTGAGTATATTCCGGTAGCTGACAACTCAACACCGGAAGGAAGAGCTAAGAACAGAAGAATTGAGATTAAGATTTATAACAATCTCACTTCTAACTGATAATTAAGGAGTTAGTCATGAAAAAGAATATGATTTCCATTCTCGTATTAGCACTGCTAATAGTGAATGTTGCCTTGACAGCAGTCATGATGTTTTCAGTAATGGGTACCATGAAGAAGACTGCCAAGCTGATTGATGGAATATCAAGCGCCCTGGCTCTTGAAGTTGGTACTCCTGGAGATGCAACTGAAGAGGCAGTAGAGTCTGTATCTGTTGATGATATCAGCGTATATCAGATTGAGGATTCAATGACAATTTCCCTTGCCAAGGGAGCAGATGGCGAAGCCCACTACTGTATAGTATCGGTATCATTATCGCTTAATACTAAGGATCCAGATTACGAGAAGTACGGTGCTAATATCGGAGATAAGGTAGACCTTATTAAGAGTGAGATTTTCTCAGTAATTCAGTCTCATCCAATTGAGGAGGCTGAGAGTAATCCGGATATGCTTCGTCAGGAGATCTTAGAGAGAATCCAGCAGATGTACGGCGGATCAAAGTTCGTTTATAACGTAGTATTCAGAGACATTATGTTCTCTTAATCTGATTTTAAAATCTTACTAACGGGGAGGTGAGCCTGCTTGGGTGAGGTATTATCTCAGAGCGAAATAGACAGTCTATTGGCTGCCTTGAGTAATGGTGAGTTAGATGCTGAAGAGATGTCCAAAAAGGACGAGAAGCAGGTTCGCAATTACGATTTTGCTCGACCATCCAAATTCTCTAAAGAGCATTTAAGAACATTAGAGATTATATATGAGCACTATGGCAGACTGTTGTCCACTAACCTTCCTCTTTATTTACGTAAGAGTGTACAGATAACAGTAGCCAGTTCAGAGACCGTTGTGTTCTCCGAATTTTCAAACGCCCTGTCCAATCCGGTTATTTTAGGAATTGTTAATTTCAGGCCGCTGCAGGGACAGATAATAATTGAGTTAGCGCCTAACCTTGGATTCGCCATGATTGACCGAATGCTTGGTGGAGCAGGTAACCCGATTGATAAAGAGCGAGACTTCTCGGATATAGAGTTAGCAATATTGGACAAGATAATGCTCCTGTGTATGCAGCTCATGAAGGATCCGTGGAAGAACGTAGTGGATGTGGAACCGCTTCTGGAACGAATAGAGACGAATCCACAGTTCGCACAGATTATTGCACCTAATGACATGATTGCCATTGTCACACTTAATGTGAAGATTGGTGATGTCGAAGGGTTCATGAATATATGTCTTCCATTCGTAACGGTTGAGTCGGTTATGGATAAGTTGAATACCAAGTTCTGGTACTCAACAATGAAGGAAGCTACAGATGAGGATTACTCACAGTATGTTGAGGCAATGATCCGAAGGGTAGACGCTCCGGTGAAGGCATTACTTGGTAAGAGTATTATTACGGTAAGTGATTTCGCTAATCTTCAGGTGGGCGATATCATCAGACTTGATACCAAGGCAGACGATGAGTTGTCAGTCTACGTTGGTAATATTAAAAAATTTACGGCGATGCCGGGTAAGAGTGATGACAATTACGCTGTCCGGGTTACATCAGTCATAAGAGAGGAGGAATAGAATCATGGACGGTGGTCTTTTATCTCAGGACGAGATAAATGCATTATTGAACGGCATGGCTAATGGTGAGATACCAGCCACTCCGGAACCAGCACCAACGCCAGCGCCTGTAGACGATATGGTTCACGCACCTGCCAGAACAGATGTGGTTGATCTTTCAGATATCGAGAAGGACGCAATCGGTGAAGTTGCCAATATTAGCATGGGAACATCCGCAACAACTCTATTTTCCCTTGTTAATAGAAAAGTTAACATTACTACCCCGGTAGTTACACTTAGCAATTGGGCGGAGTTACAGGCAGATAAGGAGAAGCCTTGTGTATTTATTCAGATTAAGTATACAAGTGGTCTTGATGGTTCTAACATCTTAATCCTTACTGAGCACGATGTTAAGATTATTACCGATCTTATGATGGGTGGTGATGGAACTAATATAGACGGAGAACTTAGCGAGCTTCATCTTAGTGCAATCTCAGAGGCTATGAATCAGATGATGGGTTCATCCGCAACATCGCTTTCTCAGATGCTTGGTAAGATGATTGATATCTCCCCACCAGTTGCGGATCTTGTTGATCTTGCTTCAGGAGACGTTGACGGCGGAGATGTAGCAGACTTCTTAGCTGGAACATTTGTAAAGATTGCATTCAGAATGCAGATTGATGATCTGGTTGACAGTACAATCCTTCAGTTGTATCCAGTTGATTTCGCTAAGGAAATTGTACAGACATTCATTGGTGGTGACATACTCGGAACTGAGGAACCAGCACCGGCACCAGCACCTAAGGTAGAGGCATATACCCCACCTACAGCTAGTCCGGCCCCAGCCCCAGCCCCTGCATCAATGCCTGCACAGTCAGCACCGGCACCTGATATGGCAGCTCAGATGGGAGCTCAGCCAATGATGGGAATGCCAGCAATGGATCCAAATATGATGGCAAATGGCATGATGCCAGGATACGGATATCAGATGCCACCATATGGTTATCAGATGCCTTATATGGGAATGCCTAATCCGGGAGTTAATTATCAGACAGCACAGTTTGAGAGCTTCCAGGGTAATGTAGGCAACTTAGCTAGTAATGAGAATATTGACCTGATTATGGATGTTCCGTTAGAGGTCACTGTAGAACTAGGTAGAACAAGAAAATCTATTTCAGAGATTCTTGATTTTTCTCCAGGAACTATTATCGAACTTGATAAGATAGCCGGAGAACCAATAGATGTCCTGGTAAATGGCAAGTTTGTTGCCAAGGGCGAGGTAGTAGTTATTGAAGAAAGTTTTGGTATTCGAGTTACAGAAATCACCAAATAAAGTTAGGAGTATAGAAAAATGGCAAAGAATATTTTAATCTGTGATGACGCAGCTTTCATGCGAATGATGATCAAGGATATCCTTACCAAGAACGGCTACAATGTTGTTGGTGAAGCAGAGAATGGTGCTAAGGGCGTTGAGAAGTACAACGAGCTTAAGCCTGATTTAGTACTTATGGATATCACAATGCCTGAGATGGATGGTATCCAGGCACTTAAGGCTATCAAGTCTAATGATGGTGACGCTAAGGTTATCATGTGCTCAGCTATGGGCCAGCAGGCAATGGTTATTGAGTCTATTCAGAACGGTGCTAAGGACTTTATTGTTAAGCCTTTCCAGGCAGACCGTGTTCTTGAAGCAGTTAAGAAGGTAGTTGGTTAATAATGCCTATTACATTATCATCAGGTATGGATGGGGTTCTCCAATTCATTACCGTATTGCTGATATTTGTTATCGTCCTTGCAGTTACATATTTTGTAACTCGCTGGGTTGGTAACTATCAGAAGATGCAGAACTCTGGCAATAATGTTCAGATTGTGGAGAGTGTGCGTATCTCTCCGTCTGCATTTGTAGAGATCCTTCGGGTAGGTAATAAATACATAGCAGTAGCTGTGTCAAAAGAGAATGTTACTTTCCTTACGGAACTGTCGGGAGAGGAGCTAATACTTCATGATGATGGCAGTGCTAGTGCCCTCGATTTTGGCAGTATTCTTGATAAGGTTAAGAAGAGTAACAATATCCCTGCCCCCAGCAATGGAAACCAGGAAGATGAATAAAGGGATACTACGTAGAAAAAGTAAATATTTAAATCTAATATGCCTACTGTTAATGGTGGGCATATTGTGTATATGTCCAAAAGTTACTGTGCATGCTACAGAGACGACAGATACCAGAGTGGATGGTCAGCTTAACAGCGAGCTTACGGGAACTACAGATGAGAGAACCAACATTAATGAACCTGGTTCTTCTAACAGTGGTGATGACTTAAAGAAGCTCAATGTTGCCAATACTGTTACTGTTACCTACGACAATGGTAATGGCAACATTAATGGAGCCTTAAGAATCCTGATAACGCTGACGCTTATCTCCTTAGCGCCGATTCTTATCATCTGTCTGACAAGCTTCACGCGTATTATAATCGTACTTCATTTTACGAGAAATGCGCTTAATACTCAGACGGCGCCACCTAACCAGGTAATTCTTGGTCTGGCACTGTTCCTGACATTCTTCATAATGTCTCCAACAATTGCACAGATAAGAACTGAGGCTATTGAGCCCTTCGATAAGGGACAGATCAATCAGCAGGAAGCCTTCCAGATTGCCATGGAGCCTATAAGAGACTTCATGTATGGACAGACTCAGACTAAGGACGTTCAGCTCTTTATGGAGATATCCAATACTGAGTGGACTGGTAACCTGGATGATATCCCTAATGCAGTTCTTATTCCAAGCTTTATGCTAAGTGAGCTTAGAACAGCCTTTATTATAGGCTTTTTGATATATATTCCTTTTATCGTTATAGATATGGTTGTAGCTTCGACCCTTATGAGTATGGGTATGATGATGCTGCCGCCAACCACTATTTCGATGCCTTTCAAGATTCTGCTCTTTGTACTTGCAGATGGCTGGAATCTGGTTATTGGTAATCTCGTCAGAACCTTCTATTAATATATAGAAGAGTGAGGATTCTCCTATGTCAATTAATGATGTAACAGAGATAATGAGCCGTGGCTTATATACAATCGTAATTACTGCAGCACCAGTACTGCTTGTATCACTGATTATCGGTCTTATTGTCAGTATATTCCAGACAATTACATCTATTCAGGAACAGACACTTACCTTCGTTCCTAAGGTACTGGGTATCTTCCTCACACTGATTCTGCTGGGACACTGGATGCTCAATAACATGGTCGGATTTATGAACGACCTGTGGGCAGATTTTACATTATATATTAAATGATTGATTATACCTTTGACCTTAATAATCTTGAATATTTCCTTTGTGTATTCGTCAGGGTATCAGCCTTCATATACTTAGCACCAATTCTTTCTCAGAATGGTGTGCCGAGACAGTACAAAGTTGCTCTCAGCTTTTTCATATCAGTTCTGTTATATGGAGTAATTGGGGATCATCCGAATCTTAATTACCAGACAGTGTATGGATATGCAGTTATCGTAATGAAGGAAGCACTGACGGGTCTGCTAATTGGCTTCTCCGCATCTATATGTAATACGGTGGTAGACTTCGCAGGAAGAATAATTGATATGGAGACGGGACTCTCCATGGTCAACCTTGTGGATCCCACTACCAGACAGAACAGTAGTGTGTCGGGTATTATTTACCAGTATGGAATCATGCTGATGCTCCTGCTTACAGGTCTTCACAGATATCTGATTCAGGCGCTGGCAGAGACCTTCGTACTGATTCCGGTCAATGGGGCAATCTTAGATACTAACAGATTACTTGAATCGGTCCTTACATTTATGAAGGACTATATAACAATCGGCTTCAGAATATGCCTTCCGGTATTTGCAGTAATGCTTCTGCTTAATGCCGTCTTAGGTATTATGGCCAGAGTTGCACCACAGATGAACATGTTCTCAGTTGGTATGCAGCTCAAGGTATTAGTTGGATTATGTGTGCTGTTTCTTACTATCGGCATGCTGCCGAGTATTTCGAATTTCATATTCTCAGAGATGAAGACGATGATGACATCCTTCGTGAACACGATGATCTGACTTGCAATTCTAAGCCTGAACTTAGACTTCCTCTTAATCTTCAGTTCTTCGCTGCTGATGGACCTGGAGGAGAGAAGACAGAGGAACCAACTGCTAAGAAATTGGATGATGCTCGTGATGAGGGTCAGGTTGCAAAGTCCAAGGAGATTGCAAATGGGTTAGGATTACTAGCCCTTTTTGTCGTATTAAAGGTATGGATTGGGACTATGGGTAAACAGTTCCTTCAGTCCTTTAACCAGGTATACGACAGAATTCCCTCCATATGCAGACTGCAGGGTGGCACTTCTCCCCTGGGAGACATTACCTCTCTGCTTAGAACCATAATGCTTAGGCTGATTATCATACTTCTGCCGATCTTTGCAGTGGGTGTGATTGTAGCATTCCTAAGCGATCTGATACAGGTCAAATGGCATCCTACGGCTAAGCCGCTTAAACCTAAGCTAAGTAAGCTCAATCCGATTAATGGATTCAAGAAGATATTCTCAGCCCAGTCACTGGTTGAGCTAGTTAAATCAATAGCCAAGATATTCCTGATAGCCTACGTAACATACGGCTTCATTAAGGGCAAAGGGGCATTACTATATTCCCTCTATGATATGCCGATGATGCAGGCGGTAAACCTTATTGGCGAGACGGTTATCAGCCTTGGAATCAGGATATCTGTTATATATATGATTATTGCCCTTGCGGACTTCGCTTACCAGAAGTTCAAGTTCAAGAAGGACATGAGAATGACCAAGCAGGAGATCAAGGAAGAGTACAAGAACTCTGAAGGAGATCCTGAGATTAAGGGTAAGATTAAACAGCGTATGCGTGAGGCCAGCCAGCGTAGAATGATGCAGTCGGTACCTCAGGCGGACGTAGTAATCACCAACCCTACCCATTATGCGGTAGCAATTAAGTATGACCCTGAGACGGCTCCAGCACCAATTGTTATTGCCAAGGGAGCTGATTTCCTTGCTCAGAAGATTAAGGATATCGCAAGAGAGAATGACATTGAGATCGTAGAGGACAAGCCCCTGGCCAGAATGCTCTATGCCAATGTTGAGGTGGACGCGCAGGTTCCACCAGAATTATACCAGGCGGTTGCAGAGGTTCTTGCCTTTGTATATCACGCCAAGGGAAAAGTATAAGAGACTAGGATGAAAGGAGGAAGACGATGATACGTAGAATCGGAGCTGACGTCGGAGTAGCTATTTATATTCTTGCAGCATTTATCATGTTCATCGTATCTATTCCTTCATGGCTTCTGGATGTATTATTAGCACTTAATATTTCTATAGCCTTCACAATTCTCTTCACTACTATGTTCTCCAAGGAAGTACTGGACATGTCCTACTTCCCAACAATGTTACTGTTCACAACCATCTTCAGAATCGGTCTTAATGTATCTTCCACTAAGCTGATTCTTACAACTGGTGATCCTGGTAACGTTGTAGAGACCTTCGGTCAGTATGTTGGTGGCGGTGATCTCATTATCGGTGCCATCGTTTTCATAATTCTTATCATCATTCAGTTCCTTGTTATCAACAAAGGTTCTGAAAGAGTAGCTGAAGTAACAGCCAGATTCACACTGGATGCCATGCCTGGTAAGCAGATGGCCATTGATGCGGACCTTAATACTGGTGCCATTACTGATGCAGAGGCCAAAATAAGACGAGATAAGATTCAGCAGGAGAGCAGTTTCTTCGGTTCCATGGATGGTGCGGTTAAGTACGTTAAGGGAGATGCTGTTGCGGGTCTTATCATTACAGCGGTTAATATCATTGGTGGTATTGCCATGGGTATGATGAGACAGGGACTTGATATTAATGCAGCCCTCTCTAAGTACACTATTCTTACTATCGGTGATGGACTTGTATCACAGATTCCATCACTTCTTATCTCACTGTCGACTGGTATCCTTGTAACTAAGGGCAGCAAGCAGGCAGACTTTGGTTCGGTACTTGTTGGACAGTTATTCGGTATACCAAGAGTTTTATACCTGGTTGGAGCGGTACTCAGCTTCTTAGGAGTTGTAACCCCTCTTAATCCAATCATTTTTATCACACTTGGTGTCATCTTCATTGTTGTAGGAAGAATTATTGCCGGCACTATCGAGACTGCTGGTATTGAAGATATGACCTCTGAGGAAGAGGTTGCCGCAGAAGAGATCAGGCAGCCTGAGAATGTTAATTCACTTCTTCAGGTTGATCCAATCGAGCTTGAGTTCGGTTATGGTATTATTCCACTTGCTGATGTTAATCAGGGCGGTGACTTACTTGACCGAGTTGTTATGATTCGTAGACAGATAGCCCTGGAACTTGGTACAGTTGTTCCTATTATCCGTCTTCGTGATAATATCCAGCTTAATCCTAACCAGTACATTATTAAGATTAAGGGTATTCAGGTCAGCGAAGGTGAGATCCTTTTCGACCATTATATGGCCATGAATCCAGGATATGTTGAGGAGGAGATTACAGGTATTCCTACCTTCGAGCCTTCCTTCCACTTGCCAGCCATCTGGATTAGTGAGAGCCAGAGAGAGCGAGCTGAGAGCGTGGGATACACAGTTGTTGATCCACCATCAATTATTGCTACTCACTTAACCCAGGTTATAAGAGAGCATATTGCTGAGCTGCTTAGCCGTCAGGATACTCAGAATCTTATTAACAATATTAAGGAGCCTAACCCAACTCTTGTGGAGGAGCTTGTTCCTAAGATGCTTAGCGTTGGTGAGATTCAGAAGGTATTACAGAATCTGCTTAGTGAGGGTATCTCAATTAGAGATCTTCTTACTATTTTCGAGACACTGGCGGATTATGCACCAACCACAAGGGACTCGGATATTCTTACAGAGTATGTTAGACAGGCACTTAAGCGTGCCATATCCAACAAATTCTTCCCAAGCAATGAAATGACCAGTGTAGTCACTCTGGATCCTAAGCTTGAGCAGAAGATTATGAGTAGTGTTAAGCAGACAGAACAGGGAGCATATCTGAATCTGGATCCAGATACCTCCAAGGCAATTATGAAGTCAGTTCAGGCAGAAGTTAAGAAGCTTGAGGATCAGGGCAAGCCTCCTATAGTAATTACTTCGCCTATTGTCAGAATATATTTTAAGAGACTTACAGAGGACTATTATAAGGACCTGATTGTTGTATCTTACAATGAGGTTGAGTCCAATGTTGAACTACAGTCGATGGGTATGATTACCGCATAGTATTTATTTGCAGGGGAAGACTATGGTAATTAAGAAATTTCAAGGAAAAACTGAAGCAGAAGCAACAGAAGCAGCGAGAAAAGAACTAGGTGACGCTGTTGTCATAATGAATGCCAAGTCCATTAAACGCAGGGGATTCTTAGGCTTATTCAGATCTCCTATAGTTGAGGTTATGGTTGCAATGGAGGAGGAGAATGACAGACCGGCTCCTAAGGCACCAACCATGAATGCTATCTCCCAGCTTGCTGCCAAGCAGAAGGAGATTAATGACAAGAAGGCTTCGCAGGTCCCACCATCGATTGATTACAGAGTCCAGGATGAGACTGAGGGAGCGCGACTTTTCTCTGAGAATGTTAAGAAGGATGCCTTCGAAGAGAAGCTAGATTCTCTTGAGACACTTCTGAAGAAGAAGTTAGAGGGAGAGACCGATAATTCAGTAGAGACTGAATTGGTCAAAGAGGAAGAAAAGCCTAAGCAGGTCTCTGAAGTAGAGACTGAGAGGATGAAATTCACCAAGCTTCTCTACAATAAGATGATCGACAATGAGGTTAATGAGAAATATGCCAATGCAATCATTGAGGAGGCAGAGAAGGCTCACAAGCCTAACCTTCCTTTTGATTATATGCTGTCAAGCATCTATCAGAAGATGATTCTTATGTTCGGCACTCCTGTAGAGATAATTCCTGCAGCCAGAGGACCTAAGGTAGTATACTTCGTTGGTCCAACAGGTGTCGGTAAGACAACAACAATTGCCAAGATTGCTTCCAAGCTCTGCGTTGAGCAGAAGAAGAGAGTTGCACTTCTTACGGCTGATACATACAGAATTGCTGCCGCTGAGCAGCTAAGAACCTACGCCAACATTCTGGAGATTCCATTCAGAATAGTATACAGCGCGGGGGAGATTGAGCAGGCCTACGAGGAATTCCACGATTACGACTATGTGTTGGTGGATACAGCCGGTCATTCTCACCACAACGAAGAGCAGAAGAACAATACTAATGTGATGATTCATGCGGTAGATAAGATTGCAGAATCAGAAGTATACCTGGTGCTTAGCGCAACTACCAAGTACAGGGATCTGATTAGTATTGCTGATACATATAAGGAGATGAGTGATTACAGCATTATCTTCACTAAGTTAGATGAGACATCATCCTTCGGTAATCTCCTTAACCTGAAGCTTTATACAGGCTGTGAACTGTCCTACGTTACATATGGACAGAATGTACCTGATGATATTGATAGGTTCAACCCTCAGACGACAGTTAAGTCTATTCTGGGTGGTAACTAGGAGGAGGAACTTATATGGATCAGGCAGAACAGTTAAGAAATCTGGTTAAAGCCAATAACACTCCTCACAGACCTCTGGCCAGAGTAATCACAGTTACCAGTGGTAAGGGTGGAGTAGGTAAGTCTAATACAGCAATTAACCTGGCCATTCAGTTCAAGAGAATGGGTCAGAGGGTAATAATCCTGGATGCTGACTTCGGACTTGCCAATATTGAGATTATGTTCGGTACAGTTCCCAAGCACAATCTCTGTGACCTGATATATCAGGGGAAGAACATTACTGAGATTATTACCTGGGGTCCCGGGGAGATAGGATTCATCTCAGGAGGGTCTGGAATTGCAGGCTTGTCTAATCTGAGCCGCGACTATCTGGTATACATCATTCAGAATCTTGCGCAGCTAGATGCTATTGCAGATGTAATTATCGTAGATACAGGAGCGGGAATATCGGACGCAGTTCTTGAATTCCTGGTTGCCAGCGGAGAGATACTGCTTGTAACTACACCGGAGCCTACATCAATTACAGATTCATATTCACTTCTTAAGGCACTGAATCGTCATGCGAGGTTCTCCGCAGATCAGTCTAAGATAAAAGTGATTGCCAATAAGGTTGAGAAGCCGGAAGACGGTATAGCCCTTTTTAATAAGCTTAATATGGTAGTTCAGAGATACTTAAAGCTTCCTATTACTTATCTGGGCTCAATTCCACAGGATGATAAGTTAGTACAGGCTGTTATGCAGCAGACTCCTGTCTCTCTTAGTAATCCTACTAGTAAGTCGGCCAAGGCATATGAGATGATTGCAGCAATTCTGATGAACAGAGAGCTGAATGCCGATATTAAAAAGAGAGGAATGGCAGCATTCTTCTCACACATAGTAACTGGTAAAAAATTAAGCTAACCTGAGGGGATATACTTAATGATTGAAAAATACATTAAACCAGGCCAGAGAGTAGAAATGAAGGCCATAAAAAGGACAAGTAAAAAAGAAGATGCAGAGGAGAAGGTGTATGCTTCCAAGGTATATGATGTAGTCTCTGATGATGAAATCGAGATTGAGATGCCAATGGAGCAGACCAAGTTAATACTTCTTCCTGTTGATGGGGAATATGAGGTTAACTTCTATGCTGGTCCGGTATTGTATGAGTGCGTTGCAAGGGTAATAGACAGATATAAGTCAAACAATGTCTATATACTTCTTTTTGAACTTGAGACTAACTTAAGAAAGCATCAGAGAAGGGAATATTACCGTTACAGCTGTGCTCTTGATATGGATTCAAGAAATCTAAGCGAAGAGGAAATATTCGAGGCGGGTGACAAGCAGGATATATTCAGACTTGTGCCAGGACTTCCACTTAAGCATAGTATTATTGCTGATATCAGTGGTGGTGGACTTAGATTCATTTCTAATTATGAATATGAGAGGGAGAGCCTCATTGTATGTAAATTCGAGCTCTTTGTTAAGGGACAGAGCAAGATCTATGAGATAGTAGGCAAGGTTCTTAATGTCCGACTTCTGGAGACTAGAAATGGTGGATATGAACACAGAGTTCAGTTTGTTAATATCAGCAATCAGACCAGAGAAGAGATTATTCAGTTCATATTTGATGAAGAGAGAAAACACAGACAGAAAGAAAGTCGATGGCGATGAAAAAAGTTGGGGAAGATGGTCACTCTGCACCCATGAGAAGGAGTGCCAGTGATATAATTAAAAAAGATATCGGTTCGAAGAACTCTGTTAAGAGGATTGTCGCCATTGCAATATCTACGGGCGGTCCCAAGACCATGCAGTCAATGCTACCACTTTTACCGGAAAATCTTGATGCTCCGGTGGTAATTGTACAGCATATGCCTAAGGGCTTCACTCAGGCTATGGCAGCCAGAATGAATGATATTAGTAAGGTTAAGGTGACGGAGGCCAAGGAGGGAGACATACTTCAGAAGGGGTGTGTATATTTCTCTCAGGGCGGAGCACATCTGAAGCTTGTCAGTACTGTAGTTGGTACTATGGTCAAGTATTCAGACGAACCTAACAGGGAAGGCGTTAAGCCTTGTGCCAATTATATGTACGAGTCTCTTGCGGACTGTGACTATGACGAGGTTGTATGCGTTGTAATGACGGGCATGGGACAGGATGGTACAGAAGGAATCGGTAATCTAAAGAAGAAAAAGAAAACATTTTGTATATCTCAGGAGAGAACAAGTTGTGTTGTTTATGGTATGCCAAAGGCAGTCTTCAATGCAGGCTATTCGGATGTCGAAGGTGACATAGAGGAGATTGCAAGGCAGATTATTAATCGCGTGGGGGTAACGAAAAATGGATGTTAGCCAGTATCTAGAGATCTTTATTGATGAGACGAAAGAACACTTACAGAATCTGAATACACAGATTCTGGATCTTGAGCAGACACCTGATGACATGGATACAATCAATGAGATTTTCCGTGCAGCACATTCCCTTAAGGGTATGGCAGGAACAATGGGCTACAAGAGAATGCAGAACCTTACTCATAACATGGAGAACGTATTCTCTAAGGTTAGAGATGGTCAGCTCAAGGTTAATGCGGGCATTATTGATACTATTTTCCAGTGTCTTGATGCTCTGGAGGAGTATCTTGACAATATTCAGTCAGGAGCTGATGAGGGTACTAATGAGAATGAGGGAATCATTAAGGCCTTATGTGGATTCCTTAATGGTGAGAGTGCGGATGCGGCAGCGGCACCAGCAGCAGCTCCAGCCAAGGCAGCAGAGGCAGCAGCACCAGCAGCAGCTTCTAATGAAGATAAGTGGAAGGCTATTAATTTCACAGATGAGCAGAAGCATGTTATGGGCGTAGCTAAGGGTGCCGGCAAGAATGTTGTTGGTATCACAGTATATGTTAATGAGACATGTATTCTTAAGGCTGCAAGAGCTTTCCTTGTATTCAAGAGTCTTGAAGAAGTTGGTGAAGTAATTATCTCTTCTCCATCTGCACAGGATATTGAGGACGAGCACTTCGATTTCGACTTCAGTCTTATTGTTATCTCTGACAAGACATGTGATGAGGTTATGAAGGTTGCCGGCAATGTATCTGAGATAGCTAAGGTCGTTGGCGGTGATGTAGATATAGCTCCTATCGTTGAGGCAGCAGCTGCAACTACTACAGCAGAAGCTGGCCCATCTACTGCAGTATCAGCTGATAAGGGTGATCAGGCTAATAAGCCAGCAGAGAAGAAGAAGCCTGTTGTTAACCGTACAGTAAGAGTAGATATTGAGAAGCTCGATGTACTTATGAACCTTGTAAGTGAGCTTATCATCGCTAAGAACTCTCTTGTATCTGCAGCTACAGGTAATAGTGACAAGGGTTCTACAGGCGAGATTGGCGAGCACATTGAATACCTTGAAGCAGTAACAACTAACCTTCATGAGTCAGTTATGAAGGTTCGAATGGTTCCAATCGAGAGCGTTGTTAATAAGTTCCCAAGAATGATCAGAGATCTTCAGAAGAAGCTTAACAAGAAGATGGAACTCTATATGTCAGGTGAGGAGACAGAGCTTGACCGTACAGTGGTTGATGAGATCGGTGATCCTCTTATGCATCTCCTTCGTAATTCAGCAGACCACGGTATCGAGGCTGATGCCAAGGAGCGTATTGCCAAGGGCAAGCCAGAAGCCGGATCTATCTTCCTTGATGCTTACCAGGATGGTAACAACGTAGTAATCGAAGTTAGAGATGATGGTAATGGTATCGATGTTCAGGCTGTTAAGAAGAAGGCTCTTGAGAGAGGTACTATTACAGAAGATCAGGCTAATATGATGAGCGATCAGGAGATTATTAACCTTCTCTTCCTTCCAAGCTTCTCTACAGCTAAGGTTGTATCAGATATCTCAGGAAGAGGTGTTGGACTTGATGTTGTTAAGTCTAAGATCGAAGCTCTTTCCGGTGAAGTTGAAGTTAAGAGTACACTTGGAGTTGGTAGTACATGGACTATCAGACTTCCACTTACACTTGCTATTATCCAGACTCTCATGGTTATTGTTGGTGGCGAGAAGTATGCTATTCCACTTAGCAATATTCAGACAATCGAGAGTATCAGACCTGATGAGGTTAAGACTGTTCAGCAGAAGGAAGTTATCAACCTCAGAGGTACAATTATTCCAATCGTACGTCTCTCAGAAGTACTTGGATGTGAGTCCCTTAAGGATCCTAACGAGGATCTCGTAGTAGTAATTGTTAAGAAGGGCGATAAGATGGCAGGTCTTGTTATTGATGAATTAACAGGTCAGCAGGAAATCGTTATTAAGTCACTCGGCAAGTATATCAATAAGAGTAAGTTAATCAGCGGCGCTACAATTCTTGGTAACGGCGAAGTTGCTCTTATCATTGATCCTAACGCATTGATCTAGGGGGTAAGTTGACATGGATGATATTAAAGTATATTCAGAAGCTGTTCAGTATATCAAGGTTGATATGGGCAGTGAGATGTATGGTATAGATATTAATTTTGTAGATAATATCGTTAGACCACAGACAGTTACACGTGTTCCTAATGTAGCTCCTTATATTAAGGGCGTTATTAATATTCGTGGTGAGATCGTGCCTATTATGAGTCTTAGACTTAAGATGGGACTTGAGGAAATTCCAGAGAGCAAGAGTACTCGTTTCATTATTATTAAGCTTGAGAAGTATGGCAAGATCGGTCTCATTGTTGACGCTGTTAAGGAGGTTATTTCCCTTACAGAGGACATGATTGAGAACGTTAAGCATGACTCTAATGATGATTCAATTCAGTATGTATTTGCTGTAGGTAAGACAGACAGCACTCTTGTTTCGCTGCTTGATCTGGATGCTGTTACTTATGACAAATCCATGAAGGAGGATTAACATGAGTCTTACACTTGAAGCACTTACTGAACAGTATTTTGACGTGCTTAAGGAGATCGGTAACATCGGCGCAGGCAATGCTACAACAGCACTTGCAACTATGCTCAACTGTAAGGTTGACATGAAGGTTCCTCAGGTAAAAATGATGGAATTTAAGGATGTTGGATCTCTTATAGGTGGTGAAGAGACTGAACTGGCTGCTGCATATCTTGGAGTAGAAGGTGATATTACTGGTAGTATTCTTTTCCTGGTTAAGAAGGATATTGCTTATCATCTGGTTTCCAAGGTTATGTTCGGAATGCAGTCAGATGATTTTGGCGAGATGGAACAGTCAGCATTTAAGGAGATATCTAATATTGTTACAGGATCTTACCTTAATGCCTTGTCTATGATGACTAACATGACAATATATCCATCAACACCAGATCTGGCAATTGATATGGCTGGCGCTATTCTCAGTGTTCCAGCAATTGAATTCGGTATTGTTGGCGATAAGATTCTCTTGATTCAGTCACAGATTGCAGATGATATTGATATCGATGGATTCTTTATTATGGTTCCAAGCGTGGAATCATATGAAAAAATACTTAAGGCATTAGGCGTATTAGGGAGCTAATTTCCAGGAGGCTCAATGGAAATCAAGGTAGGAATGGCGGACTTAAATGTCTGCGCCTCGCCTGACAGCATTATTACACTGGGATTAGGCTCTTGTGTGGGCGCCGTGTTATACGATCCGGTTAGTAAGATATGTGGAATGGTACATGTCATGTTGCCGGACAGTTCAGCAATTGCTAATAATTCCAATGTTGCTAAATTCGCAGATACCGGAATTGAGGAATTACTTAGACAGGTACTTGCGAGAGGGGCGAAGAGAGAGAGGCTTGTGGCTAAGATTGCAGGAGGGGCCCAGATGTTCTCGGTGAGTAGTAATTCACCGATGCTACGAGTGGGCGAACGCAATGTTGAAGCCGTCAAGAGCAAGCTTAAAGAGTTAAATATTAGACTCATCGCAGAGGATACGGGTAAGAATTACGGCCGTACGGTAGTATTCTTCCCTGAGACGGGTGAGTATTTAATTAGAGCAATAGGTAAGGAACCAACTACAATTTAGGTGTCTTACCTAATTGTTGTGTTAGCACACAGGACATAATATGAAGGACAGATTCAAATTACTTCCATTAACAGTAATGCTTATAGCAGGTGCCATTACGGGGGTGGCAACATACCTGCTTCATTACAAATCAACAACTGCATTATGGGTTATGGTAGGAGTGCTGATTTTATTCTTTATTATCGGTACTATCTTACAGAAGGTAATCCTTAAGTTCGAAGCAGAGGTGGCAGCGGAAGAAGCCAGAAAGGCCGAGGAAGAAGGCAAGGTTGTTGAGAAGGAAGGCGCTGCAGCAGAAGAAAATGGTGAAGAGGCTGCAGCAGAGAATAGCGAAGGGAAAGTAGCAGAGATTAATTAATTGACCTGGGGGTAGAGTTAATACATGGATGAAACGGGAAGAGCTAATCTCTGGCGAGATTACGCCAGACTGGGCTCGGCGGACATACGTGAAAAACTTATATTAGAATATGCACCACTTGTTAAGATAGTGGCAGGCCGACTCAGTATGTATCTTGGATACAATGTTGAGTACGATGATCTGGTAAGCTATGGTATCTTCGGACTTATTGATGCAATTGATAAGTATGACTGCACTAAGCAGAATAAGTTCGAGACCTATGCATCACTACGAATTCGTGGAGAGATATTAGACCAGATTCGCAAGATGGACTGGATACCTAGAACTGTCAGACAGAAGCAGAAGCAGATTGACACTGCAATGCGCGAGTTCGAAGCTGAGCACGGCAGACAGGCTTCGGATGAGGAGCTGGCAGTAGCTCTGGGAATTACAGGTGACGAATATACAGAGTGGCAGTCACAGCTTAAGGTTACCAATGTAATCTCACTCAATGAGTTCATGGAGGGTGGCAGTGACGTACCTAATGGTAGAGGAGCTTCCTCTCATTTTGCACAGCCAGACGAGGCTTACGAAGAGGGAGAACTTAAGGAAGTGCTTATCTCGGCACTTGATCTTCTTCCTGAGAAGGAGAAGCTTGTAATCGAACTCTACTATTATGAAGAGATGACACTTAAGGAAATTGCGGCGGTTCTTGAGGTATCAGAATCAAGAGTATCGCAGCTGCATACCAAGGCCCTTGGTCGCATGAAGACCAAGATGGGCAGATACATGGGCATTCTTGGCAGCAGCATTTAGAGGACTGGGAGTAATCAGGTGAACGCTAGTTTTCAGGTAATATGTGCTAGCAATGGTACACAGTTGAAGCTCACTCCAGCTACAGAGGGCGGAGCAAGACTTGATACAGGTGCACTCATTGACTATCTTAATTTTAACAAAATAGATTTCCAGATTGGTTCTGTTACAGCGGCAGCGGCCTCCGTTGAACAGGAGATGGTTATTCCGCTTAATAACACTCCAATTCCTGCCATCAGAGAGTATCTGATTACTGAGGTTGGCGAGAACAATATGGAATGCCGTGGAAGATTTATGCCTCCATCCAACAACGGTGATCATATGACCAAGGATGAGATTCTTAACGATCTTAAGCACAGGGGGGTTACCTTCGGAATCCAGGATGATGTAATAGACAATTTCCTTGCTAAGCATAATTATCTTGAGGAGGTTATTATTGCCAAGGGCGCAGAGCCTATTCAGGGTCAAAATGCTTTCATTGAGTATACTTTCAATACGGATGTTAAGGCGAGACCAACACTGCTTGAGGATGGTAGTGTAGACTTCTTCAATCTTAACATCATCAATCACTGTAATGAGGGCGACCTTCTTGCCAGACTTCACAGAGAGGTCCCTGGCGTCTATGGTCACGATGTTACTGGTCAGAAAATTAAGCCGGCGGATGTCCGCAGACTTACCCTTAAGTTCGGACGTAATATCAGACTCTCAGAGGATAAGAATGAGATCTATGCGACCTGCTCAGGCCATGTCAGTATGGCTGAAGGCCGTGTATTCGTAAGCAACCTTATGCAGGTTGAGAATGTTGATCCTAGTACTGGTAATATCGAGTACGAAGGCAATGTTCAGGTCAATGGTAATGTTGCAACTAACTTCTCTATTCATGCCAAGGGTAATGTAGAGGTTAAGGGTGTTGTTGAGGGAGCTGAGATTGTTGCAGGTGGTAATATTACCATCGCCAGAGGTATGAACGGAATGAGCCGTGGCGTGCTTAAGGCAGGCGGCAATGTCGTCGCGCAGTTCATTGAGAATTCCTCTGTTGAGGCAGCAGGTTACGTAGAAGCCGGTTCAATTATGCATAGCCAGATTCTGGCGGGAACTGAGATTCACGTCAATGGTAAGCGCGGATTCATATCAGGTGGAAAAGTATGTGCGACTACACTTGTTGATGTTAAGATACTTGGTTCTGATATGGGTACTGATACTATAGTTGAGATAGGAATCAGTCCAACCCTTAAGAGGAGACATCGTGAGCTGGGACAGCTCATTGATAATAATAATAAGACTATACAGAGGGGAATTCCTATTCTGGAAGCAGCTAAGGCTAAGGCTGAAGCGGGCATTCAGATGTCCTCTGATCAGATAGATAATATCCGTGGACTTAGTGATATTGTCAGAGAGAAGATTAAGGAACTTCATGCATTCAAGGAAGAGTTGGAAGAACTTACAGCCCTTCTTGATGATGAGCAGAGAGCAGCAGTTGTTGTTCACGATACAGTATATCCAGGCACTAAGATTGTAATTACTGATGTGTCCAAGATTATTAAGGATCCTATGAAGTACTGTAGATTCGTTAAGGAACGTGGAGACGTTAAAACTGTTGGAATGAACTAATTAGTTGGAGGTACTATGGCGTTTGGAATTGTAGATCTGAATTCAGCAATGACCGGCATAAATGACTATCATAATATGCGCCATCAGGAGGATACCAGAGGCCTGGTAGAACAGGGTAATATCAGAAGTCAGCTGGACCAGGGGGTCGAGCGAAGGATGAATGCTGTTCATCAGAGTGATGATACCAACAATAATCAGAAGAAATTTGATGCTAAAGAAAAGGGCAGCAATGAATACAGTGGAGACGGTGGCAGACGTCAGAAGAAGCAGGACGAGAGCGCTAAGGATGGTAAGGTAATACCTAAGTATTCAGGCTTTGATATGAAGATATAGCCCGCGGGGAAGAGAAATGACAGTAGCAGAGATTATCATATTAATAATAGGAGCAATTCTTTTTACAGTAAGCTTTTTCATTCCGGACAAGGATAATGGAAAAGGCGTGGCCCTTGTAGACGAAGAGTCTGCAAGACGTGCTGTTGAGAATGCTGTCTCTGAAGAGATGAAGAGAATTAAGGAGACCATCGATGAGGCCACTGAGGAGAGTATCAGTGACAATAAGGATAAGATGGAGAGATATATGGATCGTCTTACCAATGAGAAGATGATGGCGGTTAATGAGTATTCTGATACTGTTCTTGAGCAGATCCATAAGGATCATCAGGAAGCAGTATTCTTATTTGATATGATTGACAGCAAGTATACTCAGGTTAAGAGTACAGCTGCAGAGATCAACCAGATTGAGAAGAGTGTACGTAAGCTCTCGGAGGAGATGCCTAAGGAGCCAGCTAAGGCTGAGCCACCTAAGGTGGAAGCGCCTAAAGCGGCAGCGCCTAAGGCTGAAGCACCTAAGCCGGCAGCCCCACTTCCTAAGAAGGTAGAGGTTACTACAGAATTAAAGAAGCCTGATTATTCAGTTAATTTCGAGCCATTAGATATAGAAGCTGCAGAGGTGGTAACAGCGCCTGCAGTGGAGGAAGCACCCGCAGAGGTTCCTGTAGCAGCACCAGTAGCAGAAGCGCCTGCAGAGATTATTCCTGAGGTTGCAGCTCCAGAGAAGACAGAAGAGAAGAAGCCTGCTCCAAAGGCCTCTAAGCCTAAGAAGGAAATAGAAGTAATAGAGACTTCATCTGTTAACGGCATTGAGCTTATGTTCGACTCTGACAGCAATAGCATGAACAATAATGACAGAATATTAGCCCTTCACAAGGAAGGTAAGTCCAATATGGCAATTGCCAAGGAGCTTGGTCTCGGCGTGGGTGAGGTTAAGTTAGTTATTGACCTTTTTAAGAGCTACTAATTAACGATTGGAATAGACTATGAAGTTAAGATATTATCTGAGAGGAATTGGCTTGGGCATAATAGTAGCTGCGGCTATATGTATGTGCGCCACTCTTCGCAACAAGCAAACAACAATGAGCGATGCTGAGATTAAGGCAAGGGCTGAAGAACTTGGAATGATAGATTCCAAGGCTACACTTGCTGACACCGCAGTTAACGCAGATGACAGCACCGATATAGTGGAATCACCAGATGCGGGAGAATTCGTAGCAGTAGAACCTGAAGAGATTGAGGCGCCTGCAGCTGACGTGACAGAGGAAGTCACTCCTGCGGTAGAAGAGGAAGAAGCTATTACTGAGACTGAGGAAGCTTCTGAATCTGAAGAGGTGGCAGAACCTGAAGAAGAGGAAGAGCCAGAGGAGGCTGCTCCAGAGCCTGAGGCTACGGGAGAGATCATTACTATTATAGTAGAGAAGGGTAATGGATCTGACACAGTAGCTAAGAAGCTTGCGGAGTTCGGACTTGTATCCAATGCAGCGGAATACGACAGGTACCTGATGGCTAACGGATATGACAGAAGAATTGCTGCCGGAACCCATAAGATACCTAAGGGTGCCAGTGATGAAGAGATTGCCAAGCTCTTAGTAAGCAAACAGGATTAGAGAATAATGTAAAACAAAAATGAGCCCTGGGGACGTTCCTTAGGGCTCATTTAAGTATAGTCGATAAATTAAAAATGAGCCCTAAGGAACGTCCCTAGGGCTCATTATTATGTGACTAATTAAGCAAACTTGCTGATGATGTTAATAACATCTTCTGGCTCGAAAGGCTTCTGAAGGAAATCGCTTGCGCCTCCCTTAAGAGCTTCCATAACCTTATTCTTCTGACCAGCTGCACTAACCATGATAACCTTGATATCTGGATAATTAGCCTTAATCTGTGTAAGCGCCTCTAATCCATCCATAACTGGCATTGTAATATCGAGAGTAATGAGATCTGGCTTAATCTTCTCGAGAAGAAGAAGAGCTTCCTTACCATTGCCGGCATCTGCTATTACCTCGTGACCTGCTTCTGTCAGAGTGTTTGTTAAAATCTTTCTTAATATACGTGAATCGTCAACGATCATTATCTTTGCCATTTTTCAGTACCTCCTAGATTGAATAGCTCTGATCAAGAATTACGTGCAGTTCCATCTGCTTACCGTAGATTACTACTGGTAATGAAAGAATGGAATCACTTCTTAATGATCCTGAAGTACCACTGGCGAAAGGAGCATCCATATCGATGTCAACATTCTGATTACTCATCTCGGTAGCTAAGAGACCGTTAACACAGTTGATTAACTCACAGAGAGCATCCAGACAATCCTCTGGCTCAGTTACATTCTCTTTTCCAGCGAATCCAACAGCTGCCTCGAAGAGAGCGCCGTCCAAATCACCTGAAAGAGCAGTTACAATATTGTGCTCACCCTTAAGCTCCTGAACACAGATAGCTGGGAAGTTAACTGTAGAGGAAACTGTAGGTGACTTAATGAACATACGGTAGTCAATCAGTCTTGACATTGTTCTTATCATGATACCGCAGAGCTTCTGAATTAGTTCTGGCTGATCATATATAAATATAGGAATGATTCTGTCTGCATCACAGCTCTTCAAGTCTTCCATATTAGAAAGAGTGAAGTTGTTAGCCTTCTGATAAGCATCAAGAGCCTCATTGAAATCAGCCATTGTCATGTAATTGCCATCAACTACTGACTGCATAAATGCGAGGAATGCATTACCCTGTAATACAAGAAGTCGTGAAACCTGTTCGTCTGTGAGATATCCCTTCTGAACGGCGATATCACCAAAACGCATGTCGTAAATTGCCTGAAGCTGATTGATCTCTTCAACCTGCTCGATTGATAAGAGCTTCTCAGAAACAGCGATAACACCGAGACGAACACGTCTCTGCTCCTGATTAGAGAAAATATCATCGAGATTCTTGTCAGACAATTTGCCTGCTGTTAGCAGATAATCGGCAAATATTCTATCAAACATATAGTACTCCTTTTGTTTTTTTACCTAGTTGTAGAATTATTATAGTATTTTTTCACAAAAAAAACAACAAAAAGCCTTGAAAAAATGGCATATAATAACGAAAAAACGCTTGAAATTGGGCACTTCCTTATGATAAAATAACCGAGTTGAAAAATTAACACGTATTTGGATTACGTCCTGGGTGCATTCGATAAGAATGTTTGGGCGGGTAAGGAGCTCATCCTTTTCACAAGTACGGAAGATTAACCAAATGGAGGTAAAAAAATGAGCGTTATTTCAATGAAGCAGTTACTTGAGGCAGGTGTGCATTTCGGACACCAGACAAGAAGAT
>DCIU01000151.1:10334-11171 GCA_002317245.1 Lachnospiraceae bacterium UBA1718 | reverse complement strand
TATCCACATTATCGATCTTCAGAAGACAGTTGGTCTTGTAGACGATGCTTACAAGGCAGTTTTCGATGTAGCTAATGAAGGTGGTACAGTTCTCTTCGTTGGTACTAAGAAGCAGGCTCAGGACGCAGTTAAGACTGAGGCAGAGCGTTGTGGTATGTACTATGTAAATGAGAGATGGCTTGGTGGTATGCTTACTAACTTCAAGACTATCGAGACTAGAATTGCAAGACTTAAGGCAATCGAGAAGATGTCTGAGGATGGAACATTCGACGTACTCCCTAAGAAGGAAGTTATCCAGATTAAGAAGGAGTGGGAGAAGCTTGAGAAGAACATCGGTGGTATCAAGGATATGACAAGAGTTCCAGACGCAATCTTCGTAGTAGATCCTAAGAAGGAAGCTATTTGTGTTAAGGAAGCTAAGGCACTTGGTATTACACTTGTTGGTATCGGCGATACAAACTGTGATCCAGATGATCTTGATTACATCATCCCAGGTAATGACGATGCAATCCGTGCTGTAAAGCTTATCGTTGGTAAGATGGCAGATGCTGTTATCGAGGCTAACCAGGGTGAGGCTGTTTATACAGAGGCACCAGCTGCAGAAGCTACAGATATTGAAGAAGTAGCAGATGCTGAATAATTCAGAGCGGATCATTTAATTACTAAGGAGGAAAAAACAATGGCTAATATTACAGCAGCTATGGTTAAGGAACTGCGTGAGATGTCAGGCGCAGGTATGATGGACTGTAAGAAGGCTCTTACAGAGTGTGATGGTAATATTGAAGCAGCATTAGACGCACTTAAGAAGTCTGGTGCAGCTAAGATGGAGAAGAAGGC
>DCIU01000151.1:9404-10329 GCA_002317245.1 Lachnospiraceae bacterium UBA1718 | reverse complement strand
AGCAGAATTGCAGCAGAGGGTATCTGCCGTGTTGCTGTTGACGGTGGCAAGGGTGTTGTTGCAGAGGTTAACTCTGAGACAGACTTCGTTGCTAAGAATGAAGTATTCCAGGAGTTCGTTCAGGAAGTTGCTAATACAGCACTTGCTTCAGGACTTGCTGGTGGTAAGAATGGTGAGGACGTTGAGACTCTTCTTGAGGGTGGTCTTAAGGACGTTATCGCTGAGAAGACACTTAAGATTGGTGAGAAGCTTTCATTCAGAAGATTCGTTAAGGTTGAGGCTGATGCAGTTGTATCTTACATCCATGGTGGTGGAAAGATTGGTGTATTAGTAGCAGCTAATGGCGCATCTGATGATGCAGCTAAGGAAGCACTTGCTAACATCGCTATGCAGGTTGCAGCTATGAATCCTACATACGTTAGCCGTGCGGAGATTTCTGATGCAGAGATCGCTCACTTAAGAGATATCACAGTTGATTCAGCAATCAATGATCCATTTACACTTCCTAAGCCAGTACTTCAGGGTCTCCTTGATAAGGCTGTTAACGGTGTATGGAGTGCAGAGGATGTTGCTATCTACGAAGAGAAGAAGAGCAACATGAACTACCTTCCTAACTTCCTTTCAGATGCAGCTAAGGCACAGCTTGCAGCAATCGGTATGGAAGATAAGGATGCAATCGTTGCTAACAAGATCTTCGGTGGTCTTGTAGAGGGACGTATCTCTAAGCAGCTCAAGGAAATCAGCTTAATGGATCAGGTATACGTTAAGGCTGAGGATGGCAAGCAGACAGTTGCTAAGTACCTTGAGAGCGTTAACAAGGACCTTACTGTTGCAAAGTTCGTTCGTTTCGAAGTAGGTGAAGGTATGGAGAAGAAGAACGAAGACTTCGCAGCAGAGGTAGCGGCTCAGTTAGGCTAATTCGAAG
>DCIU01000151.1:7191-9344 GCA_002317245.1 Lachnospiraceae bacterium UBA1718 | reverse complement strand
TGTATAATGAGGGTGCACTTAATTGTGCACCCTATTTTTGTTTTTAAAAGCGGAGAAAACTTATGAAATTTTGGCAGAACTGGAAGAACCAGAACTGGTTCCCTTATACAGTTGCGATATGCGTTGGTGTAGCATTCTATATGCTGCTTAGTAATATCACAGTTTTTACAGATGCATTTTACTGGGTTTGGCTTATGGCCAAGCCACTCTTCTATGGACTTATTCTTGCTTACCTTATGGATCCGGTAGCACGCTTTTATGAGAAGAAGCTGTTTGCGAAAATTAAAAAGGAAAAGATGCGTAGAAATATTGCAGTAGTGTTCGGTGTAATTACCATAGTAATTATTCTGGCACTTTTGATTGCTGCAATAGCTCCTGCTCTGGTACAGAGCCTCAGCAGTCTCTTTAACAGTCTGTCTGATACCCTTGCAATGCTTGATGAGAATTCAGGAGATTTGTCATCGGTAATTCTTCCGGGACGTCTAAGCTCTCTCCTTGAAGGAGTATCGCTAAGTTCGACAATCCTTGGTTCCTTGTCAGATTTCGTGACAAGTAATCTTACTAATATTGCTGGTGCTTCAGCGACAATTGGTAATGGCTTCGCCAACTTTATCATAGCCTTTGTTCTTGCAATCTATTACATGATGGACAAGGAGCGCCTTAAGAGAATGGGCAAGAGATTCTTCCTCTGGGTATTTAAGGAGAAGAAATTCATTAAATTTGAAGAATTCTACCATCGTGCAGATGCAATTCTTCTTAAGTATATTAAGGGCAGCCTGATTGAGAGTCTTATTGTAGGATGCTGTAATGCGACACTGATGCTCGTATTCAGACTTCCATATGTATTACTTATATCAATTGCTGTTGGTATTACCAACTTGGCACCTACCTTCGGACCTCTTGTGGGTGCGATAATAGGAGGACTTTTACTTCTTCTGATTAATCCATGGTATGCACTGACATTCCTGATATTTACTGCGGTAATTCAGACCATAGATGGATACATTATTAAGCCTAAGCTCTTTGGTAATTCTCTTGGAGTGTCCCCACTGCTTATTCTTATTATGATTATTCTGGGTGGAAGAATAATGGGTGTTGTTGGAATTCTTATAGCCATTCCTGTTGCAGCCATTGCCCAGTATCTGTGGGATGAGATGTGGAAGAAGCGCAAGCTTCCAGATGAAGGTGAATAGATACGCAATGCTCTTAAAAATGAGCTCATAACCGCGGGTTATGGGCTCATTTTTTCGTGTAGTAACTAGCATTTTTTTGTGGTAAAATAATCTATGTATGCTTTAATAGGCAAAGTGCGAGATTTACAAAGGAGATTTGCTTGTGGATAGCTTAAAGAAAAGACCAAAAGTTGCCTACTGCGGCATTGAGGGAGCATTCGCTTCCATTGCAGCTGGCAGAATATTTCCAGATGGACAGAGAATGGCTTATCACAGCTTCAGATCAGCATATAGATCAGTAGTAAATGGAGAATGCGACTACGCAGTTCTTCCAATAGAGAACAGCTATGCAGGTGAGGTTGGTCAGGTAATGGACCTGATCTTCGAAGGAGATCTGCATATCAGAGGTATATATTCACTTCCTATCGCCCAGAATCTTCTCGGCGTCAAGGGAGCTAAGCTTGAGGATATCAGGACAGTAGTCAGCCACCAGCAGGCGCTGGACCAGTGCTACCTCTACATTCAGGAGCACAGATTCAATCCTATTGCTGCTACTAATACAGCAGAAGCGGCAAAACAGGTTGCAACTAAGGGTGACAAGAGCGTTGCAGCTATTGCCAGCCTTGAGACTGCCCAGATGTATGACCTTGATGTATTGGAATACACAGTTAATGAGGCGAGAAATAATACTACCAAGTTCGCAGTAGTGGAGAGGGAGATGTCCAGCATAATAAAGGAGGACACAGATAAGGATATCATTGTCCTGATGTTCACTGTTCCTAATACCCCTGGAGCCCTGTCTCAGATACTAACAAGCCTTGGTATCTTCGGATACAACATGCGAGTAATCAGAAGCAGGCCGCTTAAGGGTCATAAGTGGACATATTACTTCTATACAGAGGCAGAGGGCGACGATACCTCAATATTCGACCCAATGATTGAGGGCCTTAAGCGTAACTGTAAGCATCTTAAGGTGCTTGG
>DCIU01000151.1:837-7068 GCA_002317245.1 Lachnospiraceae bacterium UBA1718 | reverse complement strand
GGCGCCTACATCGGCGCAGTACTTGATGGACTGGCTCCTGGAATTAAGATAGATGATGAGTTCATAGCTAATCAGCTGACACTCAGACGTCCTGCTGGAAGGATATCTACAGCAAGACAGGAGGCTGATCCATACCAGATAGTAAGTGGTGCCTACGAGGGAAGAACAACCGGCACAGCCCTTACAATTATCATTCCTAATTCCTCACAGCATAGCAAGGACTACAGCAAGACAAGAGCCATAGCAAGGCCAGGACATGCTGACTATACTGCTTATTGCAAGTACCATGGATATGAGGACTTCAGAGGTGGCGGCCACTTCTCTGGACGAATTACTGCAGCGATTGTTGCGGCAGCAGCCATTGTAATTCCAGCCCTTAAGGAGAAGGGAATCTATATTGGCTCACATATTAAGAGCCTTAATGGAATAGCAGACAGAGACTTCGCTAATCTTGAAGAGGATATTAAGGCACTTGGCTCCATGAGCTTCGCTGTACTTGACGATAAGGCAGGGGAAGAGATGAGGGCTGCAGCAGAAGAGGCTGCAAAGGCTGGAGACAGCGTAGGTGGTGTTCTTGAGACCGCAATAATTGGTATGCCGGCGGGAGTTGGAGAGCCATGGTTTGACTCTCTTGAGAGCCAGTTATCCCATGCAATGTTCAGCATCCCGGCTATTAAGGGAATCCAGTTCGGAGCAGGCTTCGATATGGTGGATAAGAGAGGTAGTGACTACAACGACCCATTCAGAATGGATGGGGACAAGGTTATTACAACTACTAATAATAACGGTGGAATCAATGGTGGAATTACTAACGGTATGCCTGTAATGTTCAGACTTGCTGTTAAGCCAACTCCATCTATATATAAGGAGCAGGATTCAGTTAACTTCATGGAAGGTATGGATTCCAAGCTTCAGATTGAGGGACGTCATGACCCTGCAATCATTCACAGAGCCAAGGTTGTGGTAGACAGTATGGCTGCACTCTGCATCTACGATGTCCTCTGTGGCAGATTCGGAACAGACTATTTCGCACCAGCAAAATGACCCGGGGGGACTGGGTCAGAGTGTCATCTGAGGAGATAATTATGCAGTACGGATTAATAGGTGAGCACCTTGGACACAGTTTCTCCAAGGAGATTCATAACAGAATAGGCGATTATGCATATGAGCTTAAGGAGATTGCCCCAGCGGACCTGGTGAGCTTCATTGAATCCAGGGACTTCAAGGGGATCAATGTTACCATTCCATACAAGCAGGATGTTATTCCGCTTCTTGATCATGTGTCGGATGCAGCACTTTCAATAGGTGCTGTCAACACCATAGTCAACAGAGATGGTGTCCTCACGGGCTATAACACCGACTACCTGGGCATGAAGGCCATGATTGAATATAATCACATTGATTTTGCAGGGAAAAAGGTTCTGATCTTAGGCACAGGCGGAACTTCCAAGACTGCCAAGGCTGTGGCTGAGCACCTGGGGGCCAGTGAGGTAATTAAGGTAAGCCGTTCGGGTAAAGGTGATGCCATTACATATGATGAGGCCTATGAGCTTCATGGAGACGCAGGATGCATTATCAATACTACTCCTGCAGGTATGTATCCTAACATCGACAATGTACCAATAGACCTTAATAGATTCGATAATCTCACAGGTCTGGTTGATGCAATATATAATCCCCTTAACACCAAGCTTGTAAGAGATGCTTTAGCTAAGGGCATTAAGGCTACTGGCGGACTCTTTATGCTGGTGGCACAGGCAGTTAAGGCTGCTGAATTATTCTTTGATACCACTTATCCAGATGGACTGATGGAGTCAATCTTCAAAACTATGGAATCAAAGAAGGGCAATATAGTGCTTGTGGGTATGCCAGGAAGTGGTAAGAGCAGTGTCGGTCATATAATAGCTGATAAGCTTGATATTCCTTTTATAGATACGGATGCACTTATTGTTAAGAAGGCAGGAATGGAGATTACTGAGATTTTCGCCAGGTTTGGTGAGCAGTATTTCAGGGATCTTGAGAGCGAAGTTATTAAGGGACTTACAGCTGACACAGGTGTCATCATATCCACAGGCGGTGGTGCAGTTCTTAGAGATAAGAATGTATATGAGCTTAAGGCTAATGGAAGACTCTTTTTACTGGATCGCCCTATTGGCAATATCAAGCCTACTGATGACAGACCTCTTGCTGACAATGAAGAGAAGTTAGCAAGACTCTATACAGAGCGTAAGCCAATATATGAGGCCTGCTGTGACGAGATAATCGATGCCAGTGTGGACCTTAAGGATGTGGCAGAAGAGATATTAATACGCTGCGGTCTTAATTAAATCAATGGAGACCTAACGGTAGTGAAATGAGGATATTATGAAAATAAGAGTTATCAATGGACCTAATATCAACATGCTTGGTATAAGAGAGCCTGATATATATGGAAGAACAACCTACGCTGATCTTGAGAATATGATTATGGATCATGGCAGGGAGATCGGTGTAGAGGTAGAGGTACTTCAGTCCAATCATGAGGGCGACCTGGTGGATTATATTCAGGACTGCTTCCAGAAGATTGATGGAGTGGTTATTAACCCAGGTGCATATACACACACAAGTATTGCTATCTTAGATGCTGCCAAGGCCGTGGGAGTTCCTATGGTTGAGGTGCATATCTCAGCAGTTGAGAAGAGAGAGGATTTCAGACAGGTAAGCTACATCAGGAAAGCCTGTGTGAATACTATTACAGGACATGGCGTTCAGGGTTATCTTGAGGCTATGGACTATCTTAAAGAGAACTATTAATTCAGAGGACACTAATGAAAGCAGTTATTAAGCCTACCAAGGCTGAAGGTACAATAATGGCTCCACCATCCAAGAGCATGGCGCATAGGTATATGATCTGTGCGGCACTTGCTAATGGCGAGAGTATAATAGATAACATTAATTATTCTGAGGATGTGCTGGCAACCATCGACTGTATCAGAGCCCTTGGCGCTGAGGTGATAGAAGATGGCGAGAAGCTTCATATAATAGGAAGGGGCATTTCGGCCGGAGGTAAGGTTCGATTTAGCTGCCGTGAATGTGGAAGTACGCTTAGATTCATGGTTCCTCTTGCTCTTCTTCGTGAAGAGGAGAGCCTGCTTACAGGAAGCCAGACCCTTCTTAACAGACCAATGTCAGTATATGAGAATATTGCTGAAGGTCAGGATCTTCTATATAAGAAGGATGAAGAGGGCATAACTGTACAGGGTAAGCTTAGCCCAGGAAGCTACTTTATTCCGGGTAACATCAGTAGCCAGTTCATTAGTGGACTGTTATTCGCTCTTCCTAATCTTGAGGGTGACAGTACAATCTGCCTTATCCCTCCTGTGGATAGCAGATCCTACATAGACTTAACAATTGGCGCGCTGGCTAAATTCGGCATCACTGTAACATGGGCTGACGAGACGACCCTCATTATTAAGGGCGGTCAGACCTATAAGCCTGCCAATGTGACAGTTGAGGGCGATTTTTCCAATGGGGCCTTCCTGGAGGTATTCAATACCATCGGTGGTCAGGTTACTGTTACAGGCCTGGATGAGGCATCTGAGCAGGGAGACCGCGTATACTTGGATTACTTTGGGAAGCTATGCCAGGGAAGAGCTAGCCTTGACATCTCCAACTGTCCAGACCTGGGGCCGGTTCTCTTCGTGGTTGCGGCTACCCATTTCGGTGGAGACTTCACTGGAACCAGGAGACTGGCGATTAAGGAGAGCGACAGAGGAAGGGTAATGTGCGAGGAGCTTGCCAAGTTCGGCATTGAGTCCTGCCAGGAAGAGGACAGCATTCATATAGAGAGTGGAGCCCTTAAGACTCCGACAGAGACTCTTCACGGTCATAATGACCACAGAATAGTAATGTCGCTTGCAACATTGCTTACAATAACCGGTGGAGAAGTGGATGACGCACATGCGGTTAACAAGAGCTTCCCGGATTATTACGATAGAATTAAGAAGTTAGGAATTGAAGTCGAGATCTTGTAAAGGTCCGACTAATTCATAGGATAGGAGACAGAATAATGAATATGGATATGGACAGACGACTGGCCATTCCTGCTGAGGTTAAGGAGATGTTCCCTTTAACTGGCAAGATGAGTCAGATCGTTGAGAAAAAAAGAGCTGAGATTAAGTCCATTTTCAGTGGAAGTAATGACAGATTACTCATGATTATCGGACCATGTTCAGCAGATAATGAAGACAGTGTAATTGATTATATCAGCAGACTTTGTAAGGTTCAGGAGGATCTTCAGGAGAAGATTCTTATTGTACCAAGAATATATACTAACAAGCCACGTACAACAGGTGAGGGATATAAGGGCATGCTTCATCAGCCTAATCCTAACGAGAAGCCTGATATGTTCAAGGGTATTACAGCCACAAGACATATGCATATGAGAGCGGTTGAGGAGACCGGATTCGCCTGTGCAGATGAGATGCTCTACCCGGAGAACTACCAGTATCTGGATGACCTCTTAGGCTACGTAGCAGTTGGTGCCAGATCTGTAGAGAATCAGCAGCACAGACTTGTTGCCAGTGGCGTAGAGGTACCGGTTGGTATGAAGAATCCTACATCTGGTGACTATACAGTAATGATGAATGCCATCCTTGCAGCCCAGCATCCTCATACATTTATCTACAGAGGATGGGAGGTTCATTCACAGGGTAATGAGCATACACATGCAATCTTACGTGGATCTACTAATAAGCATGGACAGTCACAGCCTAACTATCATTATGAGGACCTTGTAAGATTATGTGACTTCTATGATGAGAGAGAGCTGCTTAATCCTGGTGTTATTATTGACACCAACCACTCTAACTCTAATAAGAATCCATACGATCAGCCTAGAATTATTAAGGATGTACTGCACAGTTGCAGACAGAATGACAGAATTGCTGCACTTCTTAAGGGATTCATGGTTGAGAGTTATATAGAGGATGGAGCCCAGAAGGTAGGCGGTGGATGCTATGGTAAGTCCATTACAGATCCATGCCTTGGATGGGATAAGACGGAGAGACTGTTATACGAGATCGCAGACATTATTTAGACTATTGAGGTAAGGCGATGGGAGATGCTCTAAGTAAACTGGAAAAACGAATACTTATGGAGGAGGAGACCAGTCAGCATATACTGGGAATCTTCATTCTCTGTGTTTCAGCACTTAATATAGCTGAGGCTGCAATTAAGGTGGCAATCAGGTATGCAATCAGTGATGATACACTGAAGGCTGGTACTTACCAGAATTATCTGGCCTTTGCCAAGCTGGCAGTTGTGGCAATTATATATGGATTCTGTCTGTACAGAATGACCAGGCTCTACTTCCATTCACCTTATGTAAGGAAGCTGCTCTTTATCTGGGGTATTATCCTTATACCGGTTCAGCTAATCTACGATATCAGCACCCTTCTCTATAACAGGATGCTAGGTATGATATGGTTGATTCTGAATGCAACCTATAGTGTCAATAATGATGTAATGTATTCCATGTTCTACGACAGTTCCCATGGCTTCAAGTATATGGGAATGTTCACTGCCATAATAATCGGTATTATAATGACCGGCGTAATCCTGGAGCACAGGAGGCTTATATATATAAGTGCTGCCCTTATGGCCATATTCATGATTGCCTTTGCAACAATCAATATGAAGACCATGAACCTGGATATATTATCCATAAAAATTGGTGTCAACTTCACAGCACTTTTATTCCATGCACTGATGACAGTGGGGCTGTTAATTCTTGGTGTATATATTATTAGGAGTTATAGAGATAAGAAGATAGAGATTTAACATTAAGGAGGACTTACGAATGTTAGATAATGTATTAAGCATGTTTGACGATAGGAAGGCTCTTGTCGGCAAGATCAAGAAGGCAGCCTACGAGACCAATATGCCAATCTACTGTGAGAAATATGCAGACCTGTATAAGGAGATGCTTGGTTACCTGTCAGACAGGGATGATAAGGCAGTAGCAGCCAAGGAAATAGCAGATATTTTCTGCCAGAGGGTATATGACGGACATGCCAAGAATGGCAGGGTTAAGTCAGGACTGATACTGGACCTTAACTTCATGATGGTATATTACTTCTTCCCGGGACTTCTGCTTACAGGAGATGAGAATGCTGCTACATTGGCAGATGCCATTAGAGATAAGTGGAATGAGACCTTTGGCTGTACTATCAGCTATGGAACATATGATTT
>DCIU01000151.1:0-707 GCA_002317245.1 Lachnospiraceae bacterium UBA1718 | reverse complement strand
CCTAAGATGGCTAACAGACATGGACTCATCGCTGGAGCTACTGGAACAGGTAAATCTACTACTGTTAAGACAGTCGCAGAATCTTTTTCCGATGCAGGAGTATCTGTATTCATAGCTGACGTTAAGGGTGACCTGTCAGGCATAGCTGTTCCTGGTAACACAGAGTATGCAGCTTCACATCCAGTTAACTTCTGGGATGTATATGGCGAGATGGGTATGCCTCTTAGAACAACTATCTCTGAGATGGGACCGCTGCTCTTAGCAAGAATCTTAGGTCTTAACCAGACTCAGTCAGATATTCTTACAATCATCTTCAAGATTGCTGATGATGAGAATCTTCTCCTTATTGATATTAAGGATCTTCGTTCCATGCTTGCATATGTAAGTGAGAACGCTGCTGACTATGCACTTCAGTACGGCAATATTGCCAAGGCTAGTGTTACAGCAATTATTCGTGCGCTTATTTCTCTTGAGAGTGAGGGCGGCAATATGTTCTTCGGCGAGCCATCAATTGATATTAATGACTGGATTGCCAGAGATAATACTGGTAAGGGAGTGATTCAGGTACTTGACTGCCAGAAGCTCATCCTTAATCCAACAATGTATTCAACACTTCTTCTGTGGATGCTCTCTGAGATATATGAGACACTTCCAGAGGTAGGGGATCTGCCACTTCCTAAGCTTGTATTCTTCTTCGATGAGGCACA
>DCIU01000057.1:1997-21050 GCA_002317245.1 Lachnospiraceae bacterium UBA1718 | reverse complement strand
GAATATGTTCCTGATTTCAAACAAAAGCTTGTGGCATTTTATGAAGGCGAAAATATTGAAGTTATAAGTGAGTTTTTAAGAGAAAAATGTTGGAAAACATTTTAATACGAAAATTCAATTTTTAGAGTTAAGGATGATTGAAATCAAAAGAAACACTAAGAAAGAATTATATTAATCCTGCAATTGAATTAGGAGTTGTGAAGATGACTTTGCCGGATAAACCTAATAGTAAAAATCAAAGATATGTAAAACAGTAACTTCAAATTGATTTGACGAGCGTGAATTATAAAATAGAGGCTATATGAAAGCAGATGAATAGGGAGGCTCATTTTCATCAGAATATATATTTTCACAAAGATGATAATGGTAATCCTATTTGGAAAGACACATATGTATATGCGTTGTTAGATCAATAGATTTATGGAAAATGGCAACAAATATAAATGCGCGGTTTCTCTAAAAAGAAAAGTACGTATTAGCGAATAATAAACGAAATCAGAATCAACAGTGCACCGCAAATTGAAAATGGTGTGAATGATTCGTGCAGAAAAACAGTCCCAAGTATTCCAGCAATTAAAGGATTAATTGAGCAGAATAAGGCGGCTTTTTCGGAAGATACTATACTTTGTGCTACAGGTTGCAGTGTATAGCCAAAACAGGTGCACACAGCGGCAAGGACGAGTACCATCAGGCATTGTCCTGTAGAAGAGGGGAACGTATAGTTGCCAGATAGCAATGCTGATAAAGTGCTCCAAAAGGCTATTGTGCAGACCTGAAAGAATCCCATGTTAAAAGCATCACCTTGTGTGGAAAGCCTGCCTGTAACAATAATGGCCGTGGAATAGAAAACTGCGGAACAAAGGAGATACAATTCACCTCTAGAGAATTCTAAGGACTGTCCTTTTGTTGATAGAAAAATCACACCAGATAGAGCAAGAATTGCGCATAATATATTTTTCTTCTCTGGATATTTTCGTGACAGAATTGCCTCTGCAAGGGGAACCAGAATAATTGCTAGGTTTTCAAGTAATGAAGCTGTTCCAGAATTAGTTGTTTTTAGTCCGAGATGTTCACAAAGCAAAGTGAAAAAATAGAGGGTTCCAAACAGGAATCCTTTTTTTACATCATTTATGTTGAAATAGCTTAAAATATGTCTTCGAAAAATAAAAAGCATAATAAGCGCGGCTGTGATAAAACGCATAGAAATCAGACTATAGGCCGACATAGTGGTCAGACAAAGTTTGCTGAATAAAAAAGATGTTGCTCGCGCTGAAATAACTAATGAAAGAAGAATAGATGCTGTTTTTTGATTTAATTTCATGGAATCAGTACCTTATTTCGAAAATTGTGTTTTACTTGAATTCAATATATAATGATTTTAATGTTGAGTAAAACGATAATAAATCAACATTATATTGACAAAAACGCAATTATAAAAAGAGGTGTAGATTTGGATACCGAAAAGGCAAGAGTATATTTAACGGCGTTAAAAGAAGGGAGTTTCAAGGCTGCGGCAGACAGATTGGGATATACAACTTCCGGAATATCAAGAAGTATTGCTTCTCTTGAGGAAGAAGCAGGAGTTCAATTGTTTATAAGAGATAGAAAAGGAGTCAAGCCAAGCAGAGAGGCGGCAGAGTTTATCCCCATATTTGAGAAGCTTGTTTTTCAGGCACAGTTGTTCCAGGACACGGCAAATAAAATGAGGGGGTTAGAAGCAGGAAGTATTACAATTGGTGTTTCATATTCGTTATTTTATCGTCTGCTGGCCAATCAAATTAAAGAATTCACGGAAAAGTATCCGGATATTGATATTAGAACTGTTCAAAAGACCAGTTCAGAGCTACTCACATTACTGGAGGCACATGAGATAGATTTTGCAATTATGACAAAGCGTGAAGGCAGATTTGAATTTCATAAACTGCTTGATGATCCAATGGTGGCATGTATATCAAAGAAGAACCCATTATCAAAAGCGGATGTGTTTCCGCTTTTTAAATTCGCAGAGGAACCTATGGCGGTAGCGTTTCCTGATATAGAGACGGATTATAGAAATGCTCTTGAAAAGTATGGAATATCGCCTAATATCTGTTATTCTACCAGCGATGTTTATGCGGCTTACTGCATGGTGGAGGCAGATCTTGGAGTTTCACTTTCCAATAAGCTGGAAGTGTCTAATTTTTCTGGAGACGTGGCCCTGCTAAAAACAGAGCCGCCAATCAATCTTGAGATTGGAATTATGCAAAATTCTTCTAATAATATGACAGTTGCCGCCAAAAGATTTCTATCATTCATTCTTGAAGAGAATAATAGAGCATAATTATTCCGGTGGTAAGGTTATTATTTCTGTATCAAAAAAGAGGGCAGATCGAAGGCAACTGGTGGTACAGGGTTAAGATATGTATGGAAAAGAGGTGTTTTGAATGAGATTAGCGCTTGTTCAGATGAGTAATGCGGGAGACATACAGAGCAATCTGGAAAAAAGCTTGAATGCTATTCATGAAGCTGCATCAAATGGAGCTGATATAGTGTTGTTTCCAGAAGTACAATTGACAGAATTCTTTCCGCAGTATAAGGGGAGAGATGTCAAGTCTTACGGAATCGAAATATCAGATGATATCGTTCAGTCACTTAAAAGGGTATGTAGGGATAATCATATTATGGCAGTGCCCAATATTTACCTGAAAGAAAATGATAAATTCTATGATGCAAGTTTGTTAATTGATAAGACAGGTAATATTCAGGGAATTCAGAAGATGGTTCATGTTGCTCAGGCAGAGCAATTTTACGAGCAGGATTATTATGAACCGTCAGATGATGGTTTTGAGATATTTGATACTGAATACGGAAAGATAGGTATTGTAGTATGTTTTGACAGACATTATCCCGAAAGCATAAGGACAGAGGTGCTTATGGGTGCAGACCTCATATTGATACCTACAGTAAATACAAAATCAGAACCATCTGAGATGTTTGAGTGGGAATTAAGGGTTCAGGCTTTTCAGAACAGTGTGTTTGTAGCTATGTGCAACAGGGTTGGCATAGAAGATGCTATGGAGTTTTCTGGAGAATCTATAGTTGTTGACGCAAATGGAAATGTTTTAGTAAAAGCAGATGATAATGAACAAATTATATACGTAGATATTGATCTAGGAAAAGCTGAAATAATTAGAAATAGCAGACCGTATACAAATTTAAGAAGGACAGAAACTTACAGATAGAATAGGGGATTGAAATAAAAGCAATTTGCAGCTTCTTTTTGCGTTCGAGGGTTCTCATTTTGTGGACGAATATTTAGTCACATAGTAAAATATAGGTATTAGTCTCAAAATAATTAGTATGGAGGAATACAGACAACATGCATACACGTAGAGTTGCGGAGATAATACACATTGTACCAGAGAAAAGGGAAGCATTTTTACAGGGTGCTTTGAATCTTGATGATGAGACAGCTAATGTATTATGGTCATGTGGAGTAAGGAAGCAACAGTATTTTTCATTGAACGAGCTTATATTTATGACCTTTGAATATAAAGGTCAAGACTTTGATTCGGATATGAGAAAGATGGCTATTTATCTGGATAGTAAGGGACTTCTTGTTGAAAAGAGAAGAAAAGATGTTCCTGTAGATGAAAGAGAGACTACAGACTGGTGGGCGCCAGTTAAGAGACTTGGAACTGTTCTGGACAGTAAGCCAAAGAGCGAAGAGGATCTTCAGCTAAATATAATGGATATACTTGATGGTGCCATGAAAAATGAAAGTACCTACAGTAATACATCTTATGATGAGGATGATTGGTCTGAAGAATTCCATTTCTAAGTGAGGGATAGTATTTGAGAGATCCGTGGAAAACACTGGAGAATAGAATACAGGAAGCAAAAGACAGAGCCAAGGCAACGGATCAGGTTGTTAATATGGAACGCCTGACTAAATGCGAGATATGCGGTGGACGTATGTTGCCTGTTGGTGTTGGTATACTTAAGTGTAAAAACTGCGGTAATGAGACAGAGACGGGTAAAGCTAAGATTAAGAGGGCTCTGGAGGAGTATCCGGGACTAACAGCCCATGAGCTGGCAGACATTACAGGAGTACCATATGAAGATATTACAGCCTATCTTGATGATGGCTTTCTTGAGATTAAGTCACCATCAAAGGATTATCTTAGCTGCAAGATGTGTGGTATTAAGATAGTCAGTGGTACTGTCTGTGAGAAGTGCAAGGGAGTATATAAGACCAATTTCGGCAACTACAATGTTAGAACAGGCAACCTTGTTAAATCCTCTGTTCATTCCAAGTCAGAGAGACTGGATGTACCTAAGACTGCACGCCTTGTTGGTAATGCGGATGCTGGTGAAAATAAGGCAAGATACATATATAAGAAGAATAATGAGAACTAATGAGTTCCGATGTAGCAAAAAGAGACAGCCCGGCTGTCTCTTTTTGCTAGAATAGTATTATTTTTTGCTAGAATAGTACAAGTATTTAAACAAGCTATTGTTTAGTATTAAACTGAACGCATTGAAACGGAATATTATTTTTGGAGTAATTGTTAGCAAAATAGTATTTCGGGTGACAAATGAATAAAGAAAAAAAACAGAATAAAAAGACCAAAACAGAGAGAAAAGCTGAAAAGAAGGTTAAGAGAACAGAGAGAAGTAAGCGAATTGGTACAGGTATTTTGCTTAGCGTCCTGCCAATTGTTACTCTTGCCATGGTTATGCTTATGCTGGTGTCATACTATTATAGTAATGACATTGTAACTTCTCAGATCGAGGATAATGTTGCTTCTGAGCTTACAGGAAGTACAGAGACAATTAAGAGTACAATCCAGCTGCTTACATCCACATCATCTTCATTGGCCAATACTGGAACATATCTTTCCAAGATTAATGCGGCAACTGCTCTTGAAGCCAGCATTGTTCGCCAGACAGATAAGATTATGAAGGCAGGACTGCTCTATGACAAGGGAGACATGGGGGCCACATATGCCTGGAGAGATGGTGACACAGCGGTATTGGGTAAGTATCAGGAAGACTACAGAGATCTGGACTGGTATCAGGAGTCTTTTGAGAGTACTGACACCTTTATGCTTCCCCTTGAGAAGAATGATGAGGGAATTTACACCATTAAGGCTGTAACTCAGATAAGAGGAATTAACTATGCGCCTTCAGGATGCGCAGTAGCAGAACTTGATGTATCTTATATTGCGGATTACATCAATGCAATTACTATTGGCGATAGCGGTTATTCATTCCTGGTTGGAACTGATGGAACTGTAATTGCTGGAGAGGCCTTGGGCTATGCTCTGGGAGATACGGCTGACTCACAGTTGATCAGCAGGATGACTGGAGATGAAGGCAGATACGAAGATACTATCGATGGTGTAGAGAGCGAAGTATTCTATAGCAAAATTGAGAATACTGATTGGATTATCGCGGTATGCGTACCTTTATCTCAGATTAATGCTCCTATGAAGAATATGTTATATATTCTCGCGGCCATAACTATTATTGGAATAGTCTTATCGATTATTGCAGTAGCAGTAATTGCATCATTAATCGGTAAGGATGCTAAAAAGGTTCAGAACCTCGCTAAGTCTCTGGCTGAAGGCGACTATACTGTCAAGGAACTCAAACTTAAGAGAAAGGATGAGCTCGGACAGATTGCAGATGCCCTTAATCAGATGTATATGGCTACTAAGGGTATGCTTGAGGTTATTACTGCTAAATCCGACGAGATTAAGATATATTCTGATGAACTGACAGAATCAATGTCGGGTATGGAGACAACATTCGGAAACGTTGCATGCTCTATAGATGATGTAAAGATTAACATGCTAAGTGTTGCAGAAGCAGCAGGAGATGTTAATAATTCTACTACGAGTGTTACAGGCTCTTTGTCAAAGTTAGCTGAGAAAACAGAGGAATGTCTGGCTATTTCAGAAGAACTTAAGGCTAATGCAACTCTAATTTCAGAGAATGCTATCCGTTCTTCTACTGAGGCAGGAAAGATTGCGGATGAAAGAGAGAAGAGTCTTCAGATTGCTATTAAGAATGCTGATGTAATCAAGGAGATTGGCAACCTTACTAATACTATCGATATGATAGCTGAACAGACTAAGCTCTTATCTCTTAATGCAAGTATTGAGGCTGCTAGAGCAGGCGAAGCTGGAAGAGGCTTTGCTGTTGTTGCCAGCGAAGTATCTAGCCTTGCTGAGCAGACTACACAGGCAGTTGAAGAAATCCAGAGCATTGTAGGAAGTATTGATCAGGCCTTCGATGATATTAAGATATGCTCAGAAGGACTACTGAAGTTCGTTAATGATACTGTTAAGCCAGATTATGATAACTTTGTATCTACTGCTAAAGAATATGATGTATTAGCAGAGAGAATTAGTGATATTAATGAGGTTATTAATACGATGACCCTGTCAATTGGCGAATCTGTTAATAATGTTGCAACAAACATAGAATCAATTACAGATTCAACAATGTCTACAACTGACAGATCAGAAGAGGCTGCCAATTCTATGGATAGTGCCAGCGGAGTGGCTGATCAGGTATTTGGGCTTATTACTAAGCAGAGTGAGATATCTGTTGATTTACAGAAGATCACTTCGAGCTTCAAATTATAAGAAATTGAAATAATCATTATGGAGTCCCTACAGGATGTAGGGACTCTTTTTGTGCCATAATATATTTTTTATGGTTAAAATGTACAAAAACTAACATATGAAATTGTTGCAAATAGACAAAGTTATACTTTTTGCACAAAAAGGCTTGTAAAAAGACAGGATTGGATATATAGTCATATCAAGCTATTGGAAACGGTACCGACAACGATACCGACAACGATACCGATGCCGATACCGTTTCCGACAACGTTTCCGTTTCCAATGCGTGGTAAAAGGGAAGAACAAAATTTTATATAGCATACGTGCTAGAAAGGAAATTTATTATGAAGAAGAGAATTCTTGCAATGATCCTTGCATCTACAATGGTACTTGGATTAACAGCATGTGGAGGCGCAGCTTCTACAGACACAGCAGCAGCTCCAGCAGCTACAGAGGAAGCTGCAGATGAGGCAGAAGTAGCAGACGAGGCAGAAGAGGTTGAAGCTCCAGCAGCATCTGGAGAGGGCCAGGTTTACTACCTTAACTTCAAGCCAGAAGCAGACGAAGCTTGGCAGGCAATTGCTAAGTCTTACACAGATCAGACAGGTGTTCCTGTAACAGTAGTTACTGCAGCATCTGGTACATACGAAGAGACACTTTCAGCTGAAATCGTTAAGGATGAGGCTCCAACATTATTCCAGGTTAACGGTCCTGTAGGTCTTGCTAACTGGGCAGATTACTGCTACGACCTTAACGGATCATCACTTTACAATGAGCTTACAAGTGATTCATTCGCACTTAAGGATGGCGACGCAGTTGCAGGTATTGCATACGTAATCGAGTCTTACGGTCTTATTACTAACACAAAGCTTCTTGGCGAGGCTGGATACACAACAGATGATATTAAGTCTTTCGAAGACCTTAAGAAGGTTGCAGAGGACATCACAGCTAGAAGCGCAGAGCTTGGTTTCTCAGCATTTACATCAGCAGGTATGGACGGTTCTTCAGACTGGAGATTCAAGACACACCTTGCTAACCTTCCACTTTACTTCGAGTACAAGGCAGATGGTGTAGACTCTAAGACAGAGATCACAGGTTCTTACCTTGATAACTACAAGAACATTTGGGACCTTTACATCAACAACGCTACATGCTCACCTAAGGATCTTGCAAGCAAGACAGGTGATGACGCTGAGAACGAGTTCGCAGAGGGCAAGTCAGTATTCTTCCAGAATGGTTCTTGGGAGTACGCTAACCTTATCAACAAGGGTATGACAGATGATGAGCTCGCTATGATTCCTATCTACGTAGGTGCTGGTGACGAGGCTAATCAGGGTCTTTGTACAGGTACAGAGAACTACTGGTGTGTTAACTCAGAGGCTTCTGAGGAGGATATCCAGGCAACAATCGACTTCCTTACATGGATGGTTACATCAGCAGAAGGAACACAGATGCTCTCTGATACAATCGGTGTAATTCCTTTCAAGAACGCTGCAGATACAACTAACCTCTTCGTACTTAACGACAGAGCTTACACAGCAGCAGGTAAGACACCAGTATCTTGGAACTTCACAACAATGCCTTCAGAAGAGTGGAAGAACGGTGTTGGTTCAGCTCTTACAGCATATGCTGCAGGCACAGGTGAATGGGATGCAGTAGTTAGCGCATTCGTTGATGAATGGGCTGCAGAGTACGCATTAAAGTAATCTGAATAATAAAAAATCATTACACTCCCAAAGAATAATGATAAAATATATATGGAGGGCGTTTTGCCAACGCCCTTCATATTTTTTTAGAAACTATAATCATTGCCAAATTGTATTGAAAAGGAGTAGCGCTATGGAAAACGCCATTAAGAAGTACTGGCCAATATTCGTATTGCCAACACTTGCAGCTTTCTGCGTGGGATTTGTATATCCATTCGTTCAGGGTGTATATCTCTCGTTTTGTAAATTTACAACTATTAAGAAAGCACATTTTATCGGACTTAAGAACTATGCATATGCATTAACTGATTCGTCATTCTGGCAGTCCTTCGAGTTCACGACACTGTTCATGATTATATCTACAGTACTTATTAATGTACTGGCATTTGCAATTGCCCTTGCGCTTACAAGCAAGATTAAGGGCTCTAATGCATTTAGAACTGTATTCTTTATGCCTAACCTGATTGGCGGTATTGTTCTTGGATATATCTGGCAGATATTACTTAACTGTGTATTATCTCTGCTTGAACAGCCATTACTTGCACTTGATGCCAAGTATGGTTTTATCGGACTCGTAATTCTGATGTGCTGGCAGCAGATTGGATATATGATGATTATTTATATCGCAGGTCTCCAGTCAATCCCAGAGGATTATCTTGAGGCTGCTAAAATCGATGGTGCTACAGACAGACAGATCTTATTTAAGATTAAGATACCTAATGTAATGCCTTCTATTACAATCTGTTCCTTCTTAACAATTACTAACGGATTCAAGCTGTTCGATCAGAACTTAGCATTAACAGGCGGTGAGCCAGCACATGCTTCTGAAATGATGGCCCTTAATATCTATAATACTTTCTACAGCCGTTCGGGTGCTCAGTGGAAGGGATATGGACAGGCTAAGGCTGTTGTGTTCTGTATCATGGTAATTCTTATTTCACTTGTTCAGCTTAAATTCACTAAGTCAAGGGAGGTACAGCAATAATGGAAAATAATGGTAACAAAATCGCAAAGACTGTTTTATTTGTATTTCTGTGCATCCTTGCAGTGGGCTGGATGTACCCAATTTTTATGATACTGACTAATTCTCTTAAGCTTGAGAAATACATCAGTACTAACACAGTATTTACACTTCCTTCAGGCGAAAGCTTTGCGGGATTGGCTAATTATGTTGAGGCCCTTACATCACAGGGATTTGCTCAGGCATTTGGCTACAGCATAATTATTACAGTTACATCAGTTGTACTTATTTTATTATGTACTTCAATGTGTGCCTGGTATGTAACAAGAGTAAACAGCCTTCTTTCTAAGATCTGCTATGGACTCTTTGTATTCTCTATGGTAGTTCCATTCCAGATGCTTATGTTTACACTTGCTTCTACTGCAGACAGATTAAATCTTGATACTCCTTATAATATTTGTATTATTTATCTTGGTTTTGGTGCAGGACTTGCGGTATTCATGTTTACAGGATTCATGAAGTCTATACCGCTTGAGATTGAAGAAGCAGCAATGATTGATGGATGTAATCCACTTCAGATATTCTTCATGATTATTCTTCCAATTCTCAAGCCAACACTTATCTCTGTATGTATCTTAGAGACAATGTGGCTGTGGAATGACTACCTTCTGCCATACCTTGTACTTGATAGGAAGAAATATACAACAATTCCTATTCTTATTCAGTACTTCAAGGGAAGCTATGGACATGTAGCAATGGGACCAATGATGGCATGTATCATGATGACAGTATTACCTATTATTATCATCTATATTTCTCTTCAGAAGTATATTATTAACGGAGTGCTTGCAGGAGCTGTTAAGGGCTAAGCAGGCGGAAGGATGTTTTTATGAGAACTAGTGGTATTTTACTTCCAGTTGCCTCACTACCAGGCAAATATGGAATAGGTACTTTTGGTAAAGAAGCATATAATTTCGTGGATTCACTAAGCGCAGCTGGGCAGGCCTACTGGCAGATTCTGCCTCTCGGCCCAACTGGCTATGGTGATTCACCTTATCAGTCGTTTTCTACCTTTGCGGGTAATCCATACTTTATTGATCTTCAGACTCTGATAGAGGAAGGATTGCTTACTAAGAAGGAATGTGATGCATGTGACTTTGGTGCATCAGATGACTATATAGATTATGAGAAGCTTTACTTTGAAAGATATGATCTTTTAAGAAAAGCTTTTGACAGAGCTAAGTTATCTAATAAGAAGGACTACAAGGAATTCTGCAAGAAGAACGAGTCCTGGCTGGATGACTATGCATTATTCAGGGCAGTTAAGAACTCATTTGGTGGCATAAGCTATATTGAATGGGATGATGACATTAGAACACGTCAGCCTGAGGCTATAGCAAAATATACCAAGCTATGCATTAAGGACATTGATTTTTATAAGTTCTTACAGTACGAGTTTGACAAGCAGTGGCAGGCTCTTAAGAACTATGCTAATGGCAAGAATGTTAAGATTATTGGTGATATTCCGATCTATGTTGCCTTTGACAGTGCTGATACCTGGGCTAATCCAGAACTCTTCCAGTTTGACAGCAAGGGATATCCTACTGCAGTTGCAGGATGTCCGCCAGATGGATTCTCGGCAACAGGCCAGCTCTGGGGTAACCCACTATATGATTGGAAATATCATAAGGAGACTGGCTATAAGTGGTGGATAACAAGAATAGCTCACTGCTATGAGCTCTACGATATGATCAGAATTGATCACTTCAGAGCCTTTGACGCTTATTATGCTATTCCTTATGGCGATCCAACAGCCGAATTCGGTAAGTGGAAGAAGGGGCCTGGAATAGGACTTTTTAATGCAATCAGAGCAGAGCTGGGAGAGCTTGATATGATTGCTGAAGACCTTGGATTCTTAACAGAGTCAGTGCTTGAGCTTGTGCGTAAGTCTGGCTTCCCTGGAATGAAGGTATTACAGTTTGCTTTTGATTCTAGAGAAGATTCTGACTATCTGCCACACAACTATATTAAGAACTCTGTAGTATATACAGGAACTCACGATAATGAGACCATTGTCGGCTGGTTCAAGACCCTTAAGAAGGTTGACAGACAGATGGCTTTGGATTATCTTAATATAGTTGAGTTTTCGTCAGATTTTGAAATTTCCAGAGCATTTATTAAGCTCGCTATGGGATCGGTTTCTAATCTCTGTGTTATTCCTATGCAGGATTATCTTGCACTGGGATCAGAGGCTCGAATTAATAAGCCAGCAACACTCGGTGGTAACTGGGTATGGCGAATGAAGAAAGGTGCGTTTACTAAGAAACTTTCAACAGAGATTAAAAGCATTACCAAGCTCTATGCAAGAATGTAGTTAGTAACATGTTATGTGATGAATGAACTTATTACCATAAAGGATATAGCAAGAATATGCGGATGTGGTGTGTCTACTGTTTCAAGAGCACTTAACAACCATCCTGACATTAATCCTGACACTAAGAAGAGGATTATGGAAGTGGTTGAAGAGTATGGATTTGTTCCCAACAATAGTGCAAGGAATCTGAAGATTACCACCTCTAATACAATTGCGGTGCTCGTTAAGGGCGCTAATAATCCGTTCTTTATGAAGATGATTGGAATTATTAATGATGACATTCAGGCTCGTCATTACACAATGGAACTTAGACATGTAGCTGAGAAGGCAGATGAAGTTGAGGTTGCTTATGAGCTTACCAAGGAGAAGAAACTTCAGGGAATAATCTTCCTTGGCGGTCTTTCCACACATTCAACAGAGAAGTTAGAACAACTTGGAGTACCATTTGTACTTAGTACAGTTGTAATGGATGAAGACGCAGAAGGCGCATATTCATCTATTGCTGTTGACGATGTTAAGGAGAGCTATAAGCTGACTAAGTACCTTATTGACAAGGGGCATAAGAAAATAGCCTTTATTGGAGCTTCTGAAACTGATATAAGTATCGGTCAGATGCGTCGCGAGGGATACTTGAAGGCCCTTAAGGAGGCAGGTATTGAACCGGATCGTAAGCTTATGTGGCTGTCCAAGGACGGCGTTGATGCTTATACAATGGAGAACGGTTACAATATTATGGCAAGCAAACTGAAAAAAGGAGCTAAGCCTGATTTTACAGCTGTTTTCGCCATTGCGGATACAATTGCTTTTGGAGCAATGAGAGCTTTAAGTGATGCGGGAATTAGAATTCCTGATGATGTATCAGTGGTTGGATTCGATGGAATTGACATGGGAGCATTTAGTATTCCAAGTCTTACAACCATAAGACAGCCATTTGTTAAGATGGCTCATAGAACTACTCAGATGTTATTCAGCGTGATGAGCGAGGAGACTAATCATAGTATCATTACAATGGACGCTGAACTAGTCGAGAGAGAAAGTGTTAAGGCAATATAATTTTGGCAAAGGTTATTATTGATAAGGGGATGACCATTCCATGTAAGTGGAGTGGTCATTTTCTGTGTATAAGTTTTTTTGTGTCGCGAATTGCAAATTAGCGTATTTTAAATCGCAATATTGACTATTTTTGGTATTATATACCTAGCATTAGAATGTATATAAATAATTATTCTATACGAGGAGGAATTAGTCGTGTTTAACAGAAATGGCAGAATGGTTTACGACGAGAATGGCGAAAAAGTAACGCGAGATCCCAAGAAGGCACTTAAGGGAGCCGGGATAGTAATCGCTATTATTCTCATTGTGATTACGGGGCTTGACACCTTCTACACGGTAGGTGAGACAGAGTCGGTTGTTATTACAACATTTGGTAAGGCAACCTTAGTTGATGAGAAGGGATTACATTTTAAGATTCCTTATGTTCAGAAGGCAACCAGTGTTGATACAACTGTACAGGGCATTAAGATTGGATATGCAGAGGATGAACAGGGAACATATTCAGTAGAGCATGAGTCGATAATGATTACATCTGACTACAACTTTATTGATTGTGACTTCTATATTTCATATCAGGTAACAGATCCCATTAAGTATCTGTATAATTCTGATGAACCTGACTTCATTCTGAAGAATATTGCAATGTCCAGCATCAGATCTACGGTGTCAGCTTTCCCGGTAGACGTTGCGATTACTACAGGTAAGGCTGAGATTCAGAGTAATGTTAAGGCCATGATAATTGATGAACTTGAGGATGAAGACATAGGTATTACTCTCATCGATGCAAGTATTCAGGATGTTGAACCGCCAACAGATGAAGTTATAGAGGCTTTTACCGCTGTTGAGACAGCTAAGCAGGGCAAGGAGTCAGCCATTAATGAAGCTAATGCTTACCGTAATGAACAGATTCCTGCAGCTGAGGCTAAGGCGGACAGAATCCTTCAGGAGGCTGAGGCTACCAAGACTGCTAGAATCAATGAAGCAACCGGCCAGGCTGCAAGATTCAATGCAGAATATAACGAGTATCGTAACTACCCACTTATTACCAAGCAGCGTATGTTCATGGAGACTATGGAGGATGTACTTCCTAGCCTTAAGGTGGTAATCGATTCTGGTAATGGTGACATTAAGAAGTATTATCCAATTACAGGCGACACCTTTGATGCAGCTGTAATTGAAGATGCAGAGACTGAGGAATAGGAGGGAACAGTAATGACTAAGAAGAAATTAATTATTGCAATCATAGCTGTAATAGCCTTATTCATCATCTCTTCAGAAATATGCTATACAACTTATGAGAATGAGTATTCGGTAGTTAAGCAGTTCGGCAAAATTGTTGCTACTAATGATACAGCAGGGCTGCGCACCAAGATTCCTTTCGCACAGACAGTGTCTTATGTGCCTAAGGCAAGACAGATATATGATCTTCCAGCATCTGAGGTTATTACCAGCGATAAGAAGACAATGCTTGTTGATGCATATGTGCTATGGAATGTAACAGATGCCAAGGCCTACACGCAGACACTTAACGCAAGTACATACACTGCCCAGGGCAGAATTGATGTAATTGTCTATAACGCAATTAAGACTACTATCTCTTCCATGAGCCAGGAGGATCTAATTGCCAGCCGTGATTCCAAGATGACCATTGAGACTACTATTTCGGAGTTAGAGGACATCGAGATTAATGACATTGCATCATCTGAGACTGATGAAGAGGGCAATATCATTGAGAATGGCAAAAGTGACAGCGACTCAGAAGTAATCGTTATCTCAGACCTGCTTCTCAAGTGTATTGGTTCTCAGTGTGACCAGTACGGAATCAAGATTACAGATGTTAAGATTAAGGTCTTAGACCTTCCTGATGAGAATAAGGATGCTGTATATACAAGGATGATTACAGAACGTAATAATATCGCTTCTGCATATAAGGCACAGGGTGAGTCTGAGGCACAGATTATCAGGAATACTACTGATGCAGAGGTATCAGTAATGCTCTCCAAGGCACAGGCTACAGCAGATGCGACTGTTGCCGAGGGTGAAGCTGAGTATATGAAGATTCTCTCTGAAGTATATAATGAAGAGGACAAGGCGGACTTCTATCTCTATTCACTCCAGTTAGATGCTTTGAAGAAGTCAGTTACTAATGGCAATACAACAATATTCCTGGATGAGTCCAATCCTGTGGCTGAGATTTTTCAGGGTAACTTTCAATAAAACTGATAGAAAATAACTACTACATTTTGAGCTCCTAACTCGTGGTTAGGGGCTCATTTATGTTATAATACTTATGTAGTGTATCTGGGGGTACACGGGGAGGTTATATGGAGCGATCTGATGGAGCAATTGTACGTCAGTATAAGCGAGAACGGGGCAAGTATCTTGAATTAGAAGAGATAATATATGGCATTCTTAAAGATATTATCAGGGATAATGAATTCTTTGTAATGGATGTTGCACACAGAACCAAGGAGATTGACTCTCTGAAGGACAAGATTGAGCGAAAGGGTGGTAAATATGCTTCCCTGATGGATGTTAAGGATCTGTGCGGCTTCCGTATTATCTGCTACTTTTCTGATACTGTAGATAAGATAGCTAAGGCCTTGGAAGAGGTATTTGTATTCGACAGAGAGAATTCTATAGATAAGAGAGCCACACTGCAGTCTACCCAGTTTGGCTACCTGTCACTTCACTGTATCTGTTCTCTTCCTAAGAAGGATATATATCCAGAGGAGATGTGGGGAGTTCCCTTTGAGATTCAGATTAGAACGGTACTTCAGCATGCCTGGGCTGAGATAGAGCATGACCTTGGATACAAGAGTGATTTTGGTGTTCCTAAGGCCATCAGAAGGAACTTCTCAAGAGTAGCAAGCTTGCTTGAGATTGCAGACAGAGAGTTCCTTGCAATTAGAGATGATTCCAATGAATATACTAAGCAGATCAGAGAGAGAATCAATTCAAGTAAGGGAGATTATGTTCCTATTGATAGGGTATCTCTTAGTGAGTATCTGCGTAATAATGGTGAGATGATTAAGTTCATCAACACAGTATATGAGAAGCTTGGCGTGGAGATCGAATACGTTGATCCAGGTACATTTATTAAGCAGCTTGAGTGGCTTGGTGTGGAGACCATTGGTGATCTGACAGTTCTCTTCAAGAATAATCAGCAGTACGTATACGATATGATTAAGACTACTGTTGACGATATGGGAATCGACATTATGTCCACGGCAGCAGTACTCAGACTTATGTGCGAGGGTGAACTGATTAGAGGCAAGCTTAAGGAACCTCAGATTAGAAGATACTTAAGTGTAAGCTATAGTGACCCGGCCAAAATTGAACGCAATTTAAATAGAATATTAGGCAGAGAGGAATAGTGACCCATGTGGAATGAGCATCTTACAAATTATCTTAAAAATGACTTTGATGTTGCAGGTGTAACAGAGAGAGTAATTAAGTGGATTCAAGACTGGTTTGCAGAGAATGGACCGGAATCACCAGCCGTAATTGGTCTGTCAGGTGGTAAGGATTCAACTCTTGTTGCAACACTTTGTGTCAAGGCCTTAGGTAAGGACCGAGTATTTGGTATCCTTATGCCAGATCATGAACAGAGTGATATCGCGGTATCCAATGCTGTAGCCAAGTGGCTTGATATTGACTATTCAATTGTTAATATAGGACCAGCTACAGATGGCATCAAGGAGGCTATTAAGAGTGCCACCAACTATACTAAGTCTGGCAAGGCATTTGAATTTACACAGCAGAGTATGATTAATATTGCTCCAAGAATTCGTATGACTACACTCTATGCAGCCAGCCAGACCATGAACGGACGTGTATCTAACAACTGTAACCGTTCTGAGAATTATGTTGGTTATTCAACAATATTTGGCGATGCAGCTGGAGATTTTTCTCCACTTCACAATCTCACCGTTGCTGAGATTATTACTATAGGAGAATACCTCGGAGTTCCTGAGGAATTCATACATAAGGCACCATCAGATGGCCTTACAGGCAAGACTGATGAAGATAACTTCGGTTTTACTTACGAGCAGCTTGATACACTTATCCTTACAGGAGAGTGTGAGAGCGAAGAACTTCGCGAGAAGATTGAGAAGAGGCATGCAGCTAATACATTCAAGCTTAAGCCAATGCCAACATTTGTACCATAGACTATTAATAAGCAGAGGGAAAGACAATGACTTACAAAGAATTACTTGAGAATGCAGGCAAATGCAGCGGACCATACTGCAAGGTATGTCCAGTATGTAATGGAAGAGCCTGTGGAAAGCAGCTTCCGGGACCAGGATCCAAAGGAATGGGTGACACAGCAATTCGTAATTATGACGCATGGAAGAAGATTAGAATCAATCTTAATACAATAGCCGAGAATAAGCCTGCTGATACCAGCTTTGACTTCTTCGGAACTAAGCTTAAGATTCCTGTACTTGCAGGACCTGTAGGCGCTGTTAATCTTCATTATGGTGATAAGTATAATGACGTAGAATACAACAATATCTTAGTATCAGCCTGTGCAGAGGCAGGTATCATTGCTATGACAGGTGATGGAACTAATGCTGATGTAATGAAGGCAGCTTCTGGTGCTATCAAGGCTAATAAGGGATATGGTGTTCCAACAGTTAAGCCATGGGATGAGAAGACTCTTGAAGAGAAGTTTGCTCTTGTCAGAGAATCTGACAGCTTTGCGGTGGCAATGGATATTGACGCTGCCGGGCTTCCATTCCTTCAGAATCTCACTCCACCTGCCGGATCCAAGACAACAGAGGAATTAACTTCTATTATTAAGGCAGCAGGTAAGCCATTTATCATTAAGGGCGTTATGACAGTAGAAGGTGCTATGGAGGCTAAGAAGGCTGGAGCGGCAGGAATTGTTGTAAGTAACCATGGTGGACGTGTTCTTGACCAGTGTCCTGCAACAGCTGAGGTATTATATGAGATAGCTAAGGCAGTTGGCGACGATATGATGGTTCTTGTCGACGGTGGCATCAGAGATGGTGTTGATGTATTCAAGGCTCTTGCCCTTGGTGCTGATGCAGTAATTATTGCAAGACCATATGTAACAGCTGTATATGGTGGAGAAGCAGAGGGAGTTAAGGTATATACAGATAAGCTTGAGGCAGAGCTTAAGGATGCAATGAAGATGTGTGGCGTAAGCAGTCTTGCAGAGATCAGTGAGAAGAATCTCTATAAGCCTTCCAACCCATATCTTGCTTAATTACCCATGAGTATAGTTAAGAAGATAGATCATCTGGACCTGGATCAGGTGGCAGCAAGCGGCCAGTGCTTCAGATGGAAGAAGATAGATGATGACACATATGTCATACCAGAGTTAAGGCGCGGAAATGCTTATATTCCGGCACTTACCATTAGAAATCTTGGTGATGAATTCGAATTATCCTGTAGCGAGGAAGACTGGAATAGTCAATGGTATTATTACCTTGATTTGGATACGAACTACGAAGATGTGGAACGCAGGATCATGGAATCTGCAGATGAACATGCCAAGGTAGCCTTCAGAGAGGGCAGTGGGATAAGAATTCTTAAGCAGGACCTCTGGGAGATGATAGTGACCTTCATCATTTCTCAGAATAACAACATAAAAAGAATTACTAATTCGGTAGAGGAGATAGTTAGAAGGAACGATGGACACTTTCCATATCCTGGAGAAGTTGATCCGGAGATCTTCATGGATAAGACCTTGGGTCTTGGGTATAGATCACCATACTTAAGAGATCTGTTCATATACGTGTCTGAACATCCTGAGTGGCTGTCACTTTTACCAGAACTTAAATATGAAGAGGCAGTGGCACACTTGAAGGAGCGGACAGGAATAGGCCCTAAGGTGGCCAACTGTATATGCCTCTTCGGACTTCATCATGTGGAGGCATTCCCAATTGACACACATGTTAAGCAGTTGCTTGATAAGTATTATCCGGAAGGCTTCTACTATGATTACTATGAAGGAATTGCAGGCATAGTCCAGCAATATCTCTTCTATTATGAATTAAGACATTAGTGCAATGATGGGGAGCTGCCATGCAGGTGGGGGTCTGTAGGGCATGCCAGATTGGAGGGTTATATGAAGCTGATGTTTATTGGTGCTGATCACGAGGTTACAGGAAGCTGCCATTATCTGAATGCATGTGGCAAGCATATCCTTGTGGACTATGGTATGGAGCAGGGAGTGAATGTGTTCGAGAATGTAGACATTCCTGTGGAAGCGCCATTAATTGATTATGTACTGTTAACTCATGCGCATGTTGATCATTCAGGAATGCTGCCGCTTCTGTATGCTAAGGGCTTCAGAGGACAGGTCCTTATGAC
>DCIU01000057.1:0-1874 GCA_002317245.1 Lachnospiraceae bacterium UBA1718 | reverse complement strand
AGGCAGAACCAGTATATACTCTTGAGGATGCAGATGGACTTATTAAGAAGATTGTTCCATGTCCATATGACAAGAGAATGGAACTGTGTCAGGGAATCGATATCAGATTCTCAGATATTGGACATCTGCTTGGTTCAGCCAGTATTGAAGTATGGATTACTGAAGACGGTGTCAGCCGTAAGGTAGTATTCTCTGGTGATATTGGTAATAAGGACCAGCCACTTATTAAGGACCCTGGATATACAACAGAGGCCGATTATGTAGTAATGGAGTCCACCTACGGTGACAGACTTCATTCCACAGACAGACCTGATTATATTAAAGAATTAACAGAGATTATACAGGAGACCTTCAACAGGGGAGGTAATGTTGTAATTCCTTCCTTCGCAGTCGGCCGTACCCAGGAGATGCTCTACTTCATCCGTAAGATTAAGGATGATAAGTTAATTAAGGGCTTCCCGGACTTCCCTGTATATGTGGATAGTCCCCTTGCAGTTGAGGCAACGGGAATCTTCCATAAGAATGAGCTAAGCTGCTTCGATGAAGAGGCAATGGAGCTTGTTAATAAGGGTATTAATCCTATTACATTCCCAGGTCTCAACCTTAGTATTACAAGTGATGAGTCTAAGGCGATTAACTTCGACATGACTCCTAAGGTAATCCTCTCCGCGTCAGGTATGTGTGAGGCAGGTCGTATCAGACATCATCTGAAGCACAATCTATGGAGACCGGAGTGTACGATTCTTTTCGTAGGTTATCAGGCTATTGGTACCCTTGGACGTGCACTTATTGAAGGCACCAAGGAGGTTAGGCTCTTCGGTGAGACAATTGAGATAAGAGCTGATATTAAGCAGCTTGGTGGTATATCCGGACATGCTGACAAGAATGGTCTTCTTGACTGGATTAAGGCCTTCGAGAAGAAGCCTAAGAAGGTATTCGTGGTGCATGGCGAAGACACAGTCGCAGATGCTTTTACCCAGACTCTTATTGATGAGTTAGACTTAGATGCTTATGCTCCATTCAGTGGCACTAAGTTCGATCTTATTACAGGTGAGTTCGAATACGAGGCAGTTCCAGTCAGAGTGGCGCCTAAGAAGAAGCCTGTTAATGATGTATTCTCAAGGTTAATGGCAGCAGGCCAGAGACTTATTGGAGTTATTAAGAAAAACGAGGGAGTAGCTAATAAGGATCTTGCCAAGTTTGCAGATCAGATTATTGCTCTCTGTGATAAATGGGACAGATAGGGGAAATAATGAGATGAGTTATGCAGATAAAGTATTCGTAGATATGTGCAGGGACATCCTGGAGAATGGTACCAGCACAGAGGGTGAGAAGGTAAGACCACACTGGCCTGATGGAACAAGCGCATACACTATTAAGAAATTCGGCGTTGTGAACAGATATGATTTGAGTCGCGAGTTCCCGCTTCTTACGCTCAGACGTACAGCTCTTAAGTCAGCAACAGATGAGATGCTGTGGATATGGCAGAGGAAGTCTAATAATATTAATGACTTAAGCTCTCATATCTGGGATGAGTGGGCTGATGAGACAGGTTCAATCGGTAAGGCCTATGGTTACCAGATGAGTGTTAAGCACCAGTATAAGGAAGGCATGATGGACCAGGTGGACAGGGTTATCTATGACCTTAAGAACAATCCATTCTCACGAAGAATTATGACTAATATCTATGTTCATCAGGACCTTCATGAGATGAATCTCTATCCTTGTGCTTACAGCATGACTTTCAATGTTACACAGAAGCCGGGAGAGGATAAGCTTACCTTAAATGGTATTCTCAATCAGAGGTCACAGGATGTGCTTGCGGCTAATAACTGGAATGTTGTTCAGTATTCTGTGCTTCTCCATATGCTTGC
>DCIU01000009.1:839-4432 GCA_002317245.1 Lachnospiraceae bacterium UBA1718 | reverse complement strand
AGATTATAACCACCACACTTACCATCAACATCAAGCATCTCACCGGCCAGATAGAGATCAGGGCATACAACTGACTGACAGCTATCGTCTATCTCACTTAATGGAACGCCACCACTACAGCACTGGGCATTCTCGAAGGATTTAGTCCCCTTAACCTGAAGCTTAAGACATTTAATCAGAGACACCGCCGTAATCAGATCATCACTTGTTGAGTCATCAATAAGTGTATTTGGATCAAGGTTAGCAAGCTTGATAAATAATGAATTGAGCTTATTGTTAAGAATTCCAAGAAAAAAGTCTCCAACTGTAGCACCTTGATAGGATAATATCCTCGTCTGCATCATTTGAATGAATTCTTCATCATTAACACCAGGCATGAAATCGATTATTATTCCATAATCGCCAGTACCAGCTGCAACATGGCGGCTTAACTGGAATACAGGAATACCACTCACGCCGTATTCTGTAATCTGGAGCTCACCATATTCTGCTCCAACCAGATGTGAATCACAGGTTAAAGTAACAAGGCATTCACACCTGACACCACTTATCTCCCTGAAGAAATCTTCTTTACAGACAATCTGAGTAAGCGCAGGCTTAACAGGTATTATCTTGTGGCCAAGGTGATAGGCAAGTGAATAGCCGTCAATGTCACTGGGAATACGCTCTGTCTTACGAAGGCCTGCATAAGAGCCACAGGCAAGAATAACTCTGTCAAAGCTCTTAACTCTTCCATTAGCCTCTACGTCAAATCCCTTATTAGTCTTACTAACAGACTTAACATTCATTCCCGTATATACCTCAACCTCATAGTCATGTAGCTGAAGTGCAAGAATATCTCTCACTACAGAAGCCTGCTCACAGGCAGGATATATGTATCCATTCCTATCCTTCACAACAAGGCCAAAGGATCTGAACGTTGCAATTGTGTCTTCGCTATCGAACTGGGTGAAGTAGTTGTTAAGCAGATACTCATCAGAAGAATTATACTGGTCCAGTCTAAGTTCTCTGTTGGTAAGATTACACTTACCATTACCTGTTACTAGTATCTTCTTACCTAGTTCGTTCTTATGTTCGTAGATTGTGACGCTTGCTCCCTGGGATGCAGCACTAATAGCTGCCATCATTCCAGAGGCACCACCGCCTATAACTAATACATTCATTGCAATACCTATCTGTTGTTGTTGAAGAATCCTCCAACAATTGATGCTGGATAATATGTTAATGTTCCCTTAAGCGAATTAATATCCTTGTTAGTAATTCCTCTAAGTAATCCCATTACCAAATAGTAAATTGCTACAGATACAATCAGTGTGATTAGCAGCAATAGAACATTCATTACAATAAGCTTATCCATTACAGCCTGAACAATAATCATGATGACTGATGCAATTAATACCTTAGCTGCCTTCATTCCGATATCAATCACATATAATCCAGTCAGCCTGTATACCAGGAAGGCTGCAACGCCAGCCTGAATGAGGTAATAAACCAGATAAGCGTATACAAGGTAACTGATGTTAATTCCACCCTTAATAGCGGCTGAGAGGAAGCCAATCATAGCTATATACCCCACAGCTGATGCAATGAGTGAATAATAATCAAAATCAATGGCACTAAGTATTGCCTTGGAAGAATATGCCAAAGCCATAAAAGCTATTACAACCGCACCAGAGCGAACAAGAGTAACTCCCATAGACATCTTGCCGCCGAAGAATATCATAACTATTGGCTTGGCAAGAACTATTGTTGTAGCAGCTACTGGAATCATCATGAAGAAAGTATTCTTAAGCAGGTAAGAGCATCTGTTTCTAAGGTTCTTATGCTCATCTCTTGAGAATTCCTGGTGTATTCTTCTCTTCTCCTTATCCACATAATCAACGAAGAATATAAAGGCAAAGGAAATAGTAAGTAAGAATTTATCAGCGAATACTCCTACACTGGTGAATATCTCCTTAGCGGAAGCCTCAAGCTTGTAACCTGATTTGATTAAGACAATTGTCATTGTCGCAAGTGATAAGATTGCAAAAACCTTGCTCTGCATATTAATGAAGCAGGTCTTAACAAAGCTTCTCTTGAAGCTTCTGTTACCATCTGATCCTCTGTAATCGAAGTCATCCATCTCGCGGTCACGGGTAAGGATTCCACCTACAACAAGAATAAGCAGGCATACTACAGCAGCACCAATCTGTACAAATACAGCTCCTAAGGCACCATTTATGTTGGCATAGAGCGAATTCTTGAGAAGCGCGCCAACCTTTGCTCCATATACATACATTTTCTTAATAACTATTGGAGATGCAATTACAAGTATTAGTCCATAGGCAACCTGTCCAACGAGCACATAGAAGGGATTGCCCAATCCCTGGTAATATCCCATAAGAACATTACAGATAGCATAAATCACAAAATATAATCCATACATTCCAAGAACACTTGCGGGTAATGTATATCCAATTAAGCTGGCCAAAATTCTGTTAGACGCTAACCAGAAGATCAAACCAATTAATGCCCCACCGCCTGTGGCTACAATAAGTCCGAATTTGAAAATACTTCTTGCCTGGGAATGGAAACCCTTAGCTATACGAACCTGTACCATTCTGGCAACTGTCTCCTTAATTCCACCCATTATGATAGTGAATACAAGGTGGAAGATAATAAATGAGATAAAATAAAATCCCATACCACTATCTCCTGCCAGATATCCAACTATCATCCAGAAAATCAAATGAAATAATCTATTTCCAATTCGAACAATGTCCTTAATATTCATTAAATCAAATCCTTTTATTTTTAATCTCTTGTAATTCCAAGGGAATCAAGAATAAGTCTCTGTCTGCCTTCCATTACTTCAGCTTCTTCGGCTACCATATGGTCATAACCGCTTAAATGCAGCATGCTATGAGCAATTAAAAATGCATATTCTCTCTTAACAGAATGATTATATTCCTTAGCCTGCTCTGCTACCTTCTCAAGAGAGATAATTATATCTCCAAGAACTATAAGACCATTCTCAGGGTCCTGGTAATCAGCCAATTCCTCTTCTGAAATATCAAAGTCTCCTTCGCTTTCGAAGAAAAGGTTAGGAAATGATAAAACGTCTGTAGGGCTGTCAATATCTCTGGTCTCTTTATTAATGGCATGAATACCTTCGTTATCAGTTAGAAGTATATTAACCTCTACATCAAATGGACATCTCTCAAGTCTTAGTGCTTCTTCTACAACCAGCTTGGCAATATCTTCGTATTCAATTCCCAGATCTATATCTGTCTCGTTCTCGAGAAAAATCATTAAATAGTCTCCTTAGGTCTGCTATTACGTCTTCTGTCGTTGCTTCGCTGTTCTCTTGATTCATACTTCTCATAAGCCTGAACAATCTTCTGAACAAGCGGATGTCTGACAACATCCTTACTGGTCAGTTCACAGAAGCCTATTCCCTCAACATTCTTAAGAACCTTAAGGGCAATATCAAGTCCAGACTTTACACCAGGAGCAAGGTCCTTCTGAGTTGCATCACCAGTAACAACAACCTTGGAACCAAATCCAATTCTTGTTAAGAACATCTTCATCTGTGCTGGAGTAGTATTCTGTGC
>DCIU01000009.1:0-777 GCA_002317245.1 Lachnospiraceae bacterium UBA1718 | reverse complement strand
GGAGCTACTTCTATAAGCCCCTTCTCCATGTTCTTCTGGAAACTGTCAGCCCCCATAATCTGATAGAGAGCATCATATAGAGGTCTTAGATATGGATCAACCTTACTCTGTAAGTCTCCAGGAAGGAATCCCAGCTTCTCGCCAGCCTCTATTGCAGGACGGGTAAGAATAATTCTCTCAACTTCCCCATTCTTAAATGCTGTAATTGCCATTGCCATAGCAAGGAAGGTCTTACCAGTACCAGCAGGTCCCATTCCAAACACAATCATGTTCTTCTTAATAGAATTCACATAATTGCTCTGTCCAAGAGTCTTAGGCTTAATAGGCTTGCCTGATATAGTGTGACATATTAATTCATTATCCAGTGATAAAATCTGATTTGACTGTTCTTCCATACTCATTGCCATTGCGTAATCAACATTCTGCTCTGTAATACTGTTACCGCGTCTTCTAAGTTCTGTCAGAGTCTCTATTGTAGCCTTGGCCTGCCTTACACCAGCACTGGAACCGTTAATAGTTGCCTTACCGCCTCTGTCAACAATAGATACGTTAAAACCACGTTCAATTTTCTTCATGAATGCATCAAATTGCCCGAATATTTCCGGCGCGTATTCAGCATCAATTAATACAAAATCTTCCATTAGCCCATACTCCACCTAATCTTAACAATGATACCATTTTTTAGCTGATTTAACAATAAAAAACGAGCTCATATCACTTATGATATGGCTCGTTATTCTGTATTCTGAATGCTCTGTATATTTGCTCTAATAATAT
>DCIU01000054.1 GCA_002317245.1 Lachnospiraceae bacterium UBA1718 | reverse complement strand
ATAAGTATGCAGAGGGTTATCCAGGTAAGAGATATTATGGCGGTTGTGACTGCGTAGACGTAGTTGAGGAGCTTGCTAGAGAGAGAGCTAAGGAATTATTCCACTGTGACTATGTTAACGTTCAGCCTCATTCTGGTGCACAGGCTAATATGGCTGTATTCTTCGCAGTACTTGAGCCAGGCGACACATTCATGGGTATGAACCTTGATCACGGCGGACACCTCTCACACGGTTCACCAGTTAATATGTCAGGTAAGTACTTCAACTGTGTACATTACGGAGTTAATGATGATGGATTTATAGATTATGATGAAGTAGAGAGAATCGCTCTTGAGTGCAAGCCTAAGATGATTGTTGCTGGTGCTTCAGCTTACGCTCGTAAGATTGACTTCAAGAGATTCAGAGAGATCTGTGACAAGGTTGGAGCAGTACTTATGGTAGATATCGCTCATATCGCTGGTCTTGTTGCTAGTGGTTACCATGAGAGCCCATTCCCATACGCAGATGTTGTTACAACAACAACACATAAGACACTTCGTGGACCACGTGGTGGTATGATTATGTGCAATCAGGAAGCTGCTGATAAGTATAACTTCAATAAGGCTATCTTCCCTGGTATTCAGGGTGGTCCTTTAATGCACGTTATCGCAGCTAAGGCAGTATGCTTCAAGGAAGCTCTTTCACCAGAGTTCAAGGCTTATGGTAAGGGTATCATTGACAACGCTCAGGCACTTGCTAACGGACTCTTAAGCAGAGGCTTAAGCATTGTATCTGGTGGTACAGATAACCACCTTATGCTCCTTGACCTTCGTCCACAGGGACTTACGGGTAAGGAGATTGAGAAGCTTCTTGATCAGGCTCACATTACAGCTAACAAGAACACAGTTCCTAATGATCCTCAGAAGCCATTCGTAACATCAGGTGTTCGTCTTGGTACAGCTGCTGTTACAAGCAGAGGCATGAATACAGAGGATATGGATCAGATTGCAGAGGCTATCTCCCTTGTAGTTAAGAAGGGTGAGGCTGGTGTCGAGGAGGCTAAGGCTATCGTTAAGACACTTACTGACAAGTACCCACTTATCTAGTAATTTAGTAAACTGATTATCAGGCAGATATTCGATATTCGGATATCTGCCTTTTTTGTGCAATTATATGTAAAAAATACACAAATTATGCTTGCCCAAACTATGTATATGTGCTAAACTATCCCTTGGTGACAGACAGTTGTTCGCAATACACGGACAATGAAAGACAGGTGTTCGCCGCAGAGGGACTGCGATAAAATGGAAAAAGAATCATCCAGCTATTTTATTGTGAAGCAGAGAGCATTACCTGAAGTATTGCTTAAGGTAGTGGAGGCCAAGCGCCTAATTGAATCTGAAAAAGCATTAAGTGTAGCAGAGGCAACCGATCAGGTTGGAATAAGCAGAAGTTCATATTACAAGTACAAGGATGATATCTTCAGATTCCATGAGAATGCCCAGGGTACTACAATTACGGTGACATTCAACATGGATGATGAGCCCGGACTACTGTCAGAGGTACTTAAGCTGATAGCAGAGTTTGGTGGCAATATACTTACCATCCATCAGAGTATTCCCATTAATGGAGTAGCAAGTCTTACCCTCAGTATTCAGATTCTTGAGAATACTGGAGATGTATCACAGATGATTGAAAACATGGAGAACAAAAAGGGTGTTCACCATGTAAGAATAAGAGCGAAGGAATAGGTAATTAATTATGATTAAGGTTGCGGTATTAGGTTATGGAACTGTAGGAAGCGGAGTAGTTCAGGTGCTCCAGGACAATAGTTCGATAATCAGCAAGAGAGTTGGAGAAGACATCGAAGTTAAGTACATCTTAGACTTACGCGATTTTCCAGGTGATAAGAATGAAGATAAGGTAGTACATGATATTAAGGTTATCTTAGAGGATCCTGAGGTATCAATCGTATGCGAGACAATGGGTGGTGTTCGCCCTGCATTCCAGTTCTCTAAGGATGCATTAGAGGCTGGTAAGAGTGTATGTACTTCTAACAAGGAACTTGTTGAGAATTATGGACCTGAATTACTTGCTGTAGCTAAGGAGAATAAGGTTAACTACTTATTCGAGGCAAGTGTTGGTGGTGGTATTCCAATTCTTAGAGCTATTAATACTTCCCTTGCACAGGAGAAAATTGAGAGAATTATGGGTATCTTAAATGGTACAACTAATTTCATCTTAACCAAGATGGCTAAGGAAGGAGCTAATTATGCAGATGTCCTTAAGCAGGCTCAGGAAATGGGTTATGCAGAGCGTAATCCTGAGGCTGATGTTGAGGGCCATGATGCTGGAAGAAAGATTGCAATTCTCTCATCACTTATAACAGGTAAGACTGTGAAGTTCGCTGATATCCATACAGAGGGTATTACTAATATAGATTCAAGAGATTTCGCATATGCTAAGAAACTTGATAAGTCTATTAAGCTTATTGCAGAGTCAGTTAATGCCGATGATGGAGTAACAGCTATTGTTGCACCATTCATGATTGGTGAGGATCACCCACTTAACGGAGTTAATGGGGTATTCAATGCAGTATATGTAACAGGCAATATGCTAGGCGATGCAATGTTCTATGGACAGGGCGCTGGTAAGCTTGCTACAGCGAGTGCTGTTGTTGCGGATGTTATTGACCTTGCCAGAAATGCTGGCAAGCAGCTTCCATGTGCCTGGACTGACGAGAAGTGTGAAGTTAATGATTTTACTAAGATGGTTAGGAAGTTCCTCCTTCGTGTAGAGTCTACATCCCGTGGAGAGGTACTCAATACCTTTGGACCAATTGAGGAGATTAATCTCTTCGATGAGGAGTTCGCGTTCGTAACTGCTCCTATGACAGAAGCAGATTTTAATAAGAAGCAGAAGATGATTAAGAATGCAATCAAGGCTATTCGTCTGGCTGACTAATTGCCTGGGAGAAATATTATGAAATATGTAATTGTTCTTGGAGATGGAATGGCTGATGAGCCAATAGAAGCTCTTGGTGGCAAGACACCACTTGAATATGCCAACACTCCTAATCTTGATAAGTTAAGCAAGCTGTCAGAGGTTGGAATGGTACATACTATTCCAGATGGTATGAAGCCAGGATCTGATACAGCTAATCTGTCGGTTATTGGATATGATCCTAAGATATATTATTCAGGACGTTCGCCACTTGAGGCCCTTAATATTGGTGTCCCAATGGAGGACACAGATATAGCAATCAGATGCAATATTGTCACTATCTCAGATGACGATGTGCCATTTGAAGAGAAGACTATTATTGATCACTCTGCAAGCGAGATCAGTACTGAGGATGCAGCAGTGCTTCTTCAGGCTGTTAAGGATAAGCTGCAGGATGAGATCTACCAGTTTTATGTAGGAACAAGCTATCGTCACTGCCTTATCTGGAAGAAGGGTAAAGTAACAGAGCTTACACCACCTCACGATGTACTTACTCAGACTATTGGACAGTATCTTCCTTCGGAAGCCAAACTTAGAGAGATGATGGAGATAAGCTATGGAATCCTTAAGGATCATCCAATCAATGTAGCAAGGAAGGCAGCAGGTCTTAACCCAGCTAACTGCTGCTGGTTCTGGGGAGCAGGTACCAAGCCACTTCTTAGCCCATTTACAGAGAAGACTGGTAAGAAGGGAATCATGATTTCGGCAGTTGATCTTCTCAAGGGAATTGCTGTTGGAGCTAATATGGATAATGCCGATGTTGAGGGCGCTAACGGTGGTCTTAATACTAATTATGAAGGCAAGGCCGATGCAGCCATTAAGGCTCTGTGCGATGATGGATATGATTTTGCATACATCCACATTGAAGCCCCAGACGAGATGGGACATCAGGGTTCATATGAGAGAAAAATACAGGCCATTGAGTACATTGATGAGCGAGTAATTAAGAGACTTGTGGATGCCTTCGATGAGAGAAAGGCAGACTTTAGAATGTTAGTACTCCCTGATCATCCAACACCTGTAGCAGTAAGAACACATACTAGTGACAATGTTCCTTATATGTTGTATGATTCTACAAGTGAGTTAAAGGGAAGGCTTGATTATAACGAGAAAGATGGAAGAGCAAGTGGCATACTTGTTAATCCTGGTCATACATTAATTGACCACCTTTTTGACAAATAAAGACTTGCGGAGGGAAGAATGAAAAAGGTAGTAAAGTTCGGCGGAAGTTCACTTGCCAGTGCCGAGCAGTTCATGAAAGTAGGTAATATAGTACGAAGCGATTCGTCAAGAAAGTATGTAATTCCTAGTGCGCCAGGTAAGAGATTCTCTGCGGACACTAAGGTAACAGATATGTTATACGGCTGCTATGCATTAGCAGCAGAAGACAAGGACTTCTCCAAGGAGCTTAAGGCAATCAAGGAGAGATACAACGAGATTATTAAGGGCCTTAAGCTTGATATGACTCTTGATGAGGAATTTAAGGTTGTTGAAGAGCAGTTTAAGGCTAAGGCAGGCAGTGATTATGCTGCAAGTAGAGGTGAGTTCTTAAATGGTAAGATCATGGCAGAATACCTTGGCTTCACATTCATTGATGCTGCTGAGGTAATCTTCTTCGATGAAGAGGGCAACTTCGACTCTGAGAAGACTAATGATGTATTAACAATCAGATTATCCAAGGTTAATAATGCAGTAGTTCCAGGCTTCTATGGCAGTACACCGGATGGTAAGGTTAAGACCTTCTCGAGAGGTGGATCCGACATTACCGGTTCAATTGTTGCAAGAGCTGCCAAGGTTGATCTCTATGAGAATTGGACAGATGTATCAGGCTTCCTGGTAACAGATCCAAGAATCATTGATAACCCGGTACCTATTGAGACCATTACATACAGAGAACTTAGAGAGCTATCTTATATGGGGGCTTCGGTTCTTCATGAGGATGCTATCTTCCCCGTTAGACGTGAAGGTATTCCTATTAATATCAAGAATACTAACGCTCCAGAGGATCCAGGTACATGGATTGTTGAGAGCACATGCCAGAAGCCTAAGTACATCATCACTGGTGTTGCTGGTAAGAAGGGCTTCTGTTCAGTAGGTATTGATAAGGCTAAGATGAATAGCGAGATTGGCTTCTGCCGTAAGGTTCTTACAGTATTCGAGGACAACGGCATCTCAATTGAGCATATGCCATCAGGTATCGATACAATGACAGTATTCGTTCATCAGGATGAATTCATGGATAAGGAGCAGCAGGTTGTATCTGGTATCCACAGACTTGCTCATCCGGACAGCATAGAGATAGAGGCAGATCTTGCCCTTATCGCAGTTGTTGGACGTGGTATGAAGTCAACCCGTGGTACTGCAGGCAGAATCTTCGCTTCTCTTGCCCATGCCAACATCAATGTTAAGATGATTGATCAGGGTTCTTCAGAGCTTAATATCATCATTGGTGTATCCAACGCTGACTTCGAGGCAGCAATTAAGGCTATCTACGATATCTTCGTATCAGCTAGTTTATAAGTTATATTTTGACCTCATAACCGCGGGTTATGGGGTCATTTTTTTATGATAAAAAGAGCGACTATTGCGCGAATTGTCGCATAATTAAGCACACAATTCAGCAATAATATATAAAAAGAAAAAATATTTAAATATTTTTATAAAAATGTGTTGACAATTAAAATAAAGAGTATTATAGTAAGTACATAAACAACAGAGAACACTTTTAAAGATATCCTACATGAAAGGGTAGGTGCTTATAGATAAAAAGTGAGAAGGAGGACAAACCACCAGAATAGCTGATTAGATTTTAGGAAGAGACGTATTTGGGGCATATATAAGCGAGAGATGATAATCGCAGTACTTAAAGTACAAATGATGGAAATGCTGGTTGTGACGTCGAGGTAACTGAATATGGAAGATGGTTAGTTTACTAAATAAGGAGGACAGTCCATTGGATAATGCATCGTCATAAGAGGCGGGTATCAGATTACGAATCGGATATCCGCCTTTTTTGCGCGTTTGTCCAAGTCCAGCCAGCTGAATAATCTTGATTACAGTATGTGGTGTTATTATTGCCTTTTAGCCTGTTCTGCTATACAATATATGGTGGTGTAGTTCTGTGATTATGTCTATTCACAGGATGCGAAGGAGGATAAATGGGAAGTAAGAAGAAAAACTCTAAGAGTGGAGCAGAGTACAGACATAAGAGACGTGTAAGAAGCGTCGCTTTTGCATATATATTTGTTTTTATTTTAGTAGCTGGTATTGGAGCCGGTGGATATTTGGGTGTTCGAACCCTGGCTAATAAGCTTACTGACAGGAAGGTTGCCAAGGAGGCTGAAGCGGCAGCAGCGGAAGCGGCCGAAGAAGCTGCTAAGGAAGCTGAGATTGCTGCTGTGCTTGCAGAGCAGGAGGAAGCTAAGGCGGCAGAAGAAGAGGCAGAGGCTACTGAAGAAGAGGAGTATACAGAGACAGATCTTCTTGAGGAAGTGGTACAGGCATGTATTAAGGATATGTCTGTTGAGGATAAGGTTGCTGGACTATTCATAGTTACACCAGAGCAGCTTACAGGTACTGACAAGGTTACCAAGGCTGGAGATGGTACCAAGGAAGCCTTAGATAAGTATCCAGTTGGAGGTATTATTTATTCAGGAACAAATGTTAAGGACGCTGACCAGCTGAAGGAGATGCTTGATAATACTATTTCTTTTAGCAAGTATCCTTTATTCTTAGCCATTAACGAAGGACTGGGCTCAGAATCTCAGCTTACCAAGCCATTAAAACTTGATGCGACTAAGTCTGCCAAGGAGCTTGGAGATAGTGGTGATGCTAACCTGACATATGAGTCATACAGAATCTTAGGTCAGACACTTAATTCATATGGATTCAACCTTGATTTCTCACCGCTTGCAGATATAGCTATAGAGGGTGTTGATTCGCCACTTGCAGATAATATGTTTACAGGCGATGTTAACCTTGCTATTAATCTTGTAGCATCATCTGTTGAGGGACTTAAGGAGAATAATGTGTCTTCGGCAGTAGCGAATTTCCCAGGACAGGGCTCTGTAGATGGTGACACATCTAAGGGAATGGCATCTACAAGCAGAACACTTGATGACTATAAGATGAATGACATAGCAGTATTCCAGGCAGCGGTTGATGCTGGAGCTGATATGATAACAGTTGGACATTTTGCGGCTCCTGAGCTTACAGGAGATGAGACTACTCCTTGCTCACTTAGTAAGGAGGTAATAACAGATCTTCTAAGAGGAGAATACCAGTACGATGGTGTCGTTATTACTGATGCCCTTAACAAGAAGGCTATTACTGAGTACTATGGCTCAGGTGAGGCAGCTGTTAAGGCGCTCAAGTCAGGTGCTGATATGATTCTTATGCCAGAGAATTTCCAAGAGGCTTATGCTGAGGTTCTTCAGGCTGTTGCTGATGGTAACATTAGCGAGCAGAGAATTGATGACTCCCTTGCAAGAGTATATAGGATCAAATATCGCTCTACAATCGAAGAATAATTAACAACAGGATGGGATAATGAGTTATTACTATACTGTAGGGGCGGCCGTTTCCTTCGTGCTGCTTCTTATGGGGGCAATTGCCCTCTTTATTGGCTATGCCAATTATTATAATAGTAGACGTTCGACAGCATCGAGAATGATGTTCTATTGTTGTGCCTGTGTTTTTATATGGGACGCTGGCTATGGAATTATGGGTATTTGCTTCAACAGTGATGCAGCTTACATTCCGAGAGCCATGGCCCTTCTTGCGGTATATCTCTATTGCCAGTTAATGGTTATGTATGTTGTGGAGCTTGGCAAGATTAAGAGGCCTTCTACTCACATAGCTCTCTGCTTTGGCATGCTGTCATACCTCATATCATGGTTTCAGATTATTCAGAAGGATGCAGTTACCTTCGAGATGACGCCCTGGGGATACTGGTATTACAGTAAGATGTCCTGGGGGCGTATTCTTCAGTTCGCTTCGGCCCTGTATGTTCTGATTTTCTTCTATGTTGAATTATTCCGATGGAAGAAGCGGGTTAAGCTTGCCCGCGAGAAGAACATTGTTAACAGATTCATATGGTTCGGCCCCGTAATCGTAGCGGGATATATTGCCGATACCTTAATCCCATCATTTTTTCATACACAGGCTGTGCCTGGTAGTGCTATAGGTGCCTTTGTCTCCGTAGTGCTACTACTAGGTATCTCGCGTCGTAATATGGCCTTTGGCGCTACTGTCACAAATGTAGCTGAATATGTATTCAGAGAGGTTAATACTCCTGTTATTGTACTCAACTATCTTGACGAGGTAGTTCTCTTCAATGAAATTGCCAGAGATATGTTCGGCTTCGATTACTCCAAGAACTCGGTTATCACTCTGGATGGACGTATCATAGAGGATAACACATATACTGACGAGGAAGAGATATATAAGATTGTTAAAACTGACAGATACTGTAAGTTCGAGAAGTCTGTAATCTACGATGATTTCGGCGAGGTATTGCATACTATTATATTCGCGCCAGATATTACGTCTAATATTGAGGCAATGAAGCTTGCAGAGGAGAGCAGAAG
>DCIU01000136.1 GCA_002317245.1 Lachnospiraceae bacterium UBA1718 | reverse complement strand
GGGAGAGGCTTAATTGAAGAATTAAGCTTATTTATTGCCTGACAGTATTCAATAGCCAGTATTGTATTGGAGCCTGCCATCTTATCTGAATCATAGCCAGGCATACATTTACTTAGTGCCTTATCCCTTGCCACTGGATATGAATGCCCCAGTCTCAAGTTGTTCTCAAGTATCTCATAATAAGAAGCAGGAGCAGAGGAGAGGAAGTCAGCAATCATTGGTGCGAATTCTTCGTTACCAGCTTCCACGCCAAAGGCAATATTATCAACTACTCCAAGGGAATTGAGGATTGATACTCCGCCCAAGGCAAAACGACCAGCATCAGCTGTCGCATAGGCAACAGGCAGTTCGATTACTAAGTCTGCACCATTTTTTAAGGCCATAAGGGTACGAGAGTACTTGTCAGTAATGGCAGGTTCGCCACGCTGAGTGAAGTCTCCGCTCATAACGATTATCACAAAGTCAGAGCCTGAATTACGCACGGACTCAATCTGGTGTCTATGGCCATTATGAAAAGGATTATATTCAGTAATTATTCCACTAACCTTCATCCCAATACTCCAAAATATATGTGAAAAAAATAACAGGTTTGTTAGTTAAAAAATTAACGCCAATGTACGTGAAAATGTACAATTTACGGGCTTTTTGTCCTTGAAATGAAAGCCCATAAATCATTATAATAATTATATAAGTTTGCTTAAAAAATGCAATGGAGGGATTACAAATGGGTGACTATATAGACAAGATTAAGGAAAAAGCGCGAAGCGATATTAAGACAATTGTTTTGCCAGAGACAACTGACAAGAGAACTCTTATCGCAGCTTCACATATTGAGAAGGAGGGTATTGCCAACATTATTCTCGTTGGTAATGAAGAGAAGATCCTTGATGGTGCTGGATGGCTTGATATTGAGCTTGATGGTATCGAGATTATTGACCCAACCAAGACAGACAGACTTGATACATATGTTGATACATTATATGAGCTTAGAAAGGCCAAGGGTATGACACCTGAGAAGGCAAGAGAGACACTTCTTAGCGACTACCTTACCTTCGGTGTAATGATGGTTAAGTGTAATGATGCAGACGGAATGGTAGCGGGTGCCTGTCATTCAACAGCAGATACACTTCGTCCAGCTCTTCAGATTCTTAAGACTGCACCTGGAACAAAGCTTGTAAGTGGATTCTTCATTATGGATGTACCTGATTGTGAGTACGGTTATAATGGAACATTCTTATTTGCAGACTGTGGTCTTAACCAGGATCCTAATGCAGAGGAGCTTGCAGCAATTGCTGATACTTCTGCTAAGTCATTCAAGAATCTTGTAGGTGCTAAGGCATGTATCGCAATGTTATCACATTCTACTAAGGGGTCAGCTAAGCATCCTCTTGTTGACAAGATGGTTGAGGCAACAAGAATTGCCAAGGAGCAGTATCCTAACCTTGTTATTGACGGTGAGTTACAGACAGATGCTGCGTTGGTTCCATCAGTAGCTAAGAGTAAGGCTCCAGGTTCTGAGGTTGCAGGTAAGGCTAACGTTCTTATTTTCCCTAACCTTGATGCAGGTAACATCGGTTATAAGCTTGTTCAGAGACTTGGTAAGGCAGAGGCTTATGGTCCAATGCTTCAGGGGCTGGCAAAGCCTGTTAATGATCTTTCAAGAGGTTGTAGCTGGCAGGATATCGTAGGTGTAGTTGCACTTACTGCTGTACAGGCACAGCTTGTATAGTAATTAATAAGAGTTAGATTATAGCTTTGAAGAGTCCGATGGTTTGCTGTCGGACTCTGTTTTTATAGAATATGAGTCTTTTGATTTACCTGATATATCCATTATTAATAGTGTTAGTCGGATGGAACCTGAAGAAGGCGGAGCCTGGAGAGTTTTATGATGACTACTTATCACTTTCACAGTGTAAGAACATTCAGGGCCTTTTTGCCATTCTGATTATGCTTCATCATGCCTCACAGAAGCTCTGTGATAAATGGTCGGTACCAGAGCAATATATAAAGCATGGTCTTGAGCCCTTTATGTATATTGGCTACCTGCTGGTTGCATACTATTTCTTCAGCTCTGGATATGGCCTCTATAAGAGTGTAAAGAGCAAGGAAAATTATCTTAAGGGGTTCCTCTTTAAGCACATTACACCTATGCTTGTGATGCTTGCTGTCTCATCCTATGTATTTATGTTTGTGGGTACTAATAATGGAATGAATGTAGGCTTTGACAGCCCATTTACGCTCTTTGGAGCCAATACCAACAATCCATACTCATGGTATATATATGTAATCATCATTTGCTACATTCTTTTTTATCATGCCTATAAAAGAGCGAAGACTGACAGAACAGCTATCATTATAGTGACCGTTGGTATAGTGCTGTTAATGATCTTTTTCAATAACTGGCTATATGGTAACTGGTGGTATAATACTGTGTTACTGTTCCCCGCAGGACTGATATTTGCAGCTTCAGAGGAGAAGATATGTAGGAGCCTCATTATAGATTACAAGAAGAAGCTTACTATATTAATAATTGCCGATCTGGTATGCTTTGAAGTGTCAGAACTCGTAAATGGCTTTTCCTATGGTACGGATATGCTATATGGCTTCCAGATAGCGCAGTTTATTCTGGCAATTTTAAGAAGCCTGACGGGCCTTGTCTTCGTTCTAGTAATAATAATGATTTCAATGAAGGTTAGGATTGGTAATAAGCTGCTAACTGTTGTAGGCGGATTTACTTTGGAATTTTACCTATTCCATGGTGTTTTTGTGCAGATATTTGCATATGAGTTCCTTAAAAATCTGAATATAAGAATCCTGTATATTAAGAATCCATTCATATATGTCCTGGCCATATTTGTTTTAAGCTTAATTACAGCATTTCTGGCAAAGGTATCTCTTGACTGGATTATGAAATGGATGAATAAATCCATATATGCCAGGGACTTTGGCAAGGATATGACCAAAATTGGAATTGGCATTCTCGTGATAATAGTTTTAATGATTATTAAGACTGTATATGAGAATGTTAAGATTACCAATGAGAGACAGGCGGAATTTGATGAGTTTGCTGCCTCTCAGGACTATGTTACGACCTCTGGAGGCAGGATGGCCTATTATCTTGAAGGCCAGGGAGAACACACCATAGTGTTACTTGGCTTAAATTCTGATCCAAGTAGTGAACTGATACAGAGATATGCAAGCAAGTATCTTGCAAGTGAGAACAGGGTAATTGCCTTTGACATTCTTGGAAGGGGCTTTAGTGATGATCAAATATATGAGAGGACAGCCTCTAATGTTGCTTCAGAGTTGCATGAGGCCTTAGCTGCTCTGGACATTGATGATAAATATATATTCATGCCATGTGAGTACAATGGTACATATGTTATGAAGTACCTTGAGCTGTATCCGTCAGAGGTTGAGGCTATTGTTGGGGTAGATATGATGCTTCCTAATATCTATGAAGCATTAGTTAGAAAAAGCGGTGTTAGCAATGCTTTGTATAAAGCAGCTATGATTAAAGAGTGTAGGCATTCACTCAGAATGCAGAAGCTGCTTACAGCTACTGGCTTCACCAGATGGGAATTCAAAATATATGAATCGGTCTGGAGTAATACAACCCTTAAGAACTATCTTCCGATGATAGAGGAGATATTCGTTAAAAGGGAGAACATGGAGACTGCAGTGGAAGAGAGGCTTCTGTGGGGTGACAATTGTGAGTCCATAAACATTGAGCAATTTCCTGATGATCTTCCGGTTCTTATGCTTGTGGATAATGCTTCAAGCCATGCCAAGTTTGATACCAGGGTGCGCGACCTCTGTGACAGCTATATTAGTAATCCGGATATTCAGTCAACGGTAATTATGGAAGGTAACCAATACTTCATCTACTACAAGGGTGGTGAAATTGCTCAGAAAGTAAAGTATTTCATCAGAGATTGCTTACAAAATTAAAAAATGATAGTATGCTAGCGTGATTTGCTAGTGCGATTTATCTGTTATTGCCAGCTTGAAATTGTAAATTCCAGTGCAGCGATAAATTCCACTGTGCGTTTATCTGTTATTTCAAAAAAACTGTTGACAATAAATAGCACGCATAATATAATAACAAAGCGCGTGATTAGGAGACCGCACTACAGTGTTTGGAATCCACTAATTCGCATAATTTAGGATTTTAACACTGATAAGGAGGTGTAACGATATGTCAATTTGTCCAAAGAATAAATCCTCTAAGGGTAGAAGAGATAAGAGAAGAGCTAACTGGAAGATGTCAGCTCCAACACTCGTTAAGTGTAGCAAGTGTGGCGCTCTTATGATGCCTCACAGAGTATGCAAGGCTTGCGGTTCTTACAACAAAAAAGAAATCGTAACAGTAGACTAATTCGCTATAAGAACGAATTAACGGGACTTTCCCATATTGGGAGAGTCCTTTTTTATTGTCTAAAATCATATTTTACTAGAAGAGAATGATGTGATGTATTATAATTATTTATATACGCACAATTGGTATTATTTAAGA
>DCIU01000056.1:2790-3081 GCA_002317245.1 Lachnospiraceae bacterium UBA1718 | reverse complement strand
GCGATAATATCTATCGCAAGATTACGACTCTTGCCAAGGACCTGGTTCAGACTGGTGAGGATATTTCACTTGAGCTTGGTATTCCTATTGTTAATAAGAGAATTTCAGTTACACCAATTGGACTTATTGGTGCAGCTGCATGTAAGACAACAGATGACTTCGTTAAGATTGCTTTGACTCTTGATAAGGCTGCTAAGGAAGTTGGTGTTAACTTCATCGGTGGTTATACAGCACTTGTTGCTAAGGGTATGACTCCGGCAGAGGAACTTCTCATCAGATCAATTCCTGATG
>DCIU01000056.1:0-2672 GCA_002317245.1 Lachnospiraceae bacterium UBA1718 | reverse complement strand
CAGAAAAGACTAAGGATATTGATTCCCTTGGCTGTACCAAGCTTGTTGTACTTTGTAATCCACCAGATGATAACCCATTCATGGCAGGTGCCTTCCATGGTGTTACTGAGGCGGATTCCATTATTAATGTCGGCGTATCTGGTCCTGGCGTTGTTAAGTGTGCCCTTGAGCAGGTAAGAGGAGAGTCCTTCGAGGTTCTCTGCGAGACAATTAAGAAGACAGCTTTCAAGATTACCCGTGTAGGTCAGCTTGTTGCTAAGAAGGCCAGCGAGAGACTTGGCGTACCATTCGGTATCGTTGATCTGTCACTTGCTCCAACTCCAGCTATTGGCGACTCAGTTGCTGATGTTCTCTGCGAGATGGGACTTGAGTATGCAGGTGCTCCTGGTACAACAGCTGCTCTTGCTATGCTTAACGATCAGGTTAAGAAGGGTGGAGTAATGGCTTCATCATATGTAGGTGGTCTCTCTGGTGCATTTATTCCTGTATCTGAGGATCAGGGTATGATCGACGCTGTAGAGGCTGGTGCACTTACTATTGAGAAGCTTGAAGCTATGACATGTGTCTGTTCAGTTGGTCTTGATATGATTGCCATTCCTGGTGATACACCTAATACAACTATTGCAGGTATCATTGCTGATGAACTTGCTATTGGTATGATCAACCAGAAGACAACTGCTGTAAGAGTTATCCCTGTAATTGGCAAGGGTGTTGGTGAGAATGTTGAGTTCGGTGGCCTCCTTGGTCATGCACCAATTATGCCAGTTAACAAGTTTGACTGCTCAGCTTTCGTTAACCGTGGTGGCAGAATCCCTGCACCAATTCATTCGTTTAAGAATTAAATATGTGGGTGCTTCGGAGAGTTGCCCCAAGTTTGTTTGATTCTGGAATATATTGATTTTGATTTTTGCCCTGGAGCATTGCTCCGGGGCTTTTTTGTATACTTATTGCGCGTCTGGTAAGCCTCAAAAGGGGAAATGGCGTGGTGGGCTTACTAAATTAGCGTGTCTGGTAAGCCCCAGGAGAGAAGTGGCCTGCTAGGCTTACAGAAATGAAGTATTTTGGCATGAATTGGCACTAGATACAGAATATGGAATCTAGTGCCAACTTTTTGAGGAGATAATTGGCACTAGACTATGAAATCAGAACCTAGTGCGAAATGATTGAGGAATTAATTGGCACTATATAAGGATAGTTGATAATAGTGTGAAATAATCATGAAAAATAGTAGCACCAAATTATAAAAAACTTAAACCAGTGCCAAAGTAGAGAAGAAGAAATAATCAGAGAAAGAATCTTATTTAGTAATAATATATAAAATAAAGTAGCTAAAATTGTGGAAACTGATGATTGAAATATAGTTTCCTTGTGCTATAATGAGCATATAAGGAAACGAACAATGCAAAAATAGTTTCCAAGTACGGAATAGAAAGCACAGAATAGAATGCCCAGAATAGAAAGTACAGAATAGAAAGCACAGAAGAAAAGCTTAATACTAATTATTAGCAAGCATAAAAGGGTAACAATCAACTACACAAAAAGGACGATGTCCGGGATGGAGAGAAAACAATGGAAAAATCAAAGGTAATATTCGGAAATCAGATGAGTGACAGCGTATACAATAAGGCAGTTAAGTCTAAGAAGAAGTTCGCTAATAAGTTCGGCGACGACAGCGCTGTAGACTACAAGATTACTCTTAAGTCTAATGAGCATATAGGTGAAGAACTTGGAGTAGTAGATGTACTTATTCCAGAGGGTGCTACAGAGAACGTTGGTGAGTTCGACACCGAGAAGGGTATCATCGTTGGTAATATCAGAATGGGATTCGGACATTACAGAATCTCAATGGCTATTGCATCAGCAGCTAAGGCACTTGGCTATACTCCATACTGGATGGACCTTAATTCATATAAGCAGACAACATGTACTAAGGTTATCTCATCACAGAATGACCTCTATTCACTGGGCTCAAGAATCTCAGGTAAGAGCAAGCTCTTCAATAAGTTCGTATGGGAGCCAGTTAACTATGAAGGCTTCAGGAAGTTAAGCTATAATGCAGCAGATCAGAAGAATGCTGAGCTTATGGCACCTGTATACAAGAATGTACCTAAGAATATTCCTGTTGTAGCTACACATGTATGGCCTGCACAGGCTGCAATTCATGCAGGAATGGAGAATGTTGTGAATGCTATTCCAGACAACTGGCCAATGGCACTTCACTTCGCAGAGGGTGCCCTTCATACAGTGCAGACTCATTACGCATACCAGGGATACAGAATCTTAAATGGTATGCAGGGTAATGATGTCCTTAATCCAATGCCAGGTAAGGACCTTAAGTATGTTGGTCATTACATTGATCATGAACTAGTAAGCAATATTAATGTTGATAATGCCAGAAGAATGTCAAGAAAGGCTGAAGGCAAGCCAATGAGATTCCTCTTAACAATTGGTGGAGCAGGTGCTCAGAAGGAGATCTTCGAGGCAATTATTAAGAATCTTATGCCACAGGTTAAGGCTAAGAAGGCAATGTTATATGTTAATGTAGGCGACTATATGAATGTATGGGAGAACCTTAAGAAGTCCATTCCAGAGCTTTCTGATCCAGAATTAGCAACAACTCATTTCAATGAGTGGTCAGAGACTAAGGCTTTTGCAGAGGCAGCTCTTGAGGG
>DCIU01000092.1 GCA_002317245.1 Lachnospiraceae bacterium UBA1718 | reverse complement strand
GGTGGCGTAGACAGGATAGCAATATGCTTAAATAAGTCCTTCTTCGACAGCGAGTATGAGTTGGACAGAACGGGATATGAAGATGAGATGAACATGTATACCCCGGATTCCTGTGACACTATTAAGATAAGTGAGAGACTGTATCCAGAAGAGTGGAATAAGGATGAGAGGATATTCTTATTCACATCCCTTCACTTCGGTAACCAGACCTTTGGATATAGCGTAATTCCTTATAGAGCAGACTTCTTCTCAAGGAGCCAGCACAGGACATATATGGAGAGCCTGTCACTTACTCTTGAGAATATATGCCAGAGAATATCACTTGATGGAATGAATGCCCAGCTTAAGGAATTATACATCAGGGATTCTCTTACAGGACTCTATAACAGATTTGGTTATGCTGCCAGGTCCAATGGTTTCTATGAGAAGAACCATGGCAAGATATACATAGTATACTTAGACCTTGATGACCTCAAGGGTATTAATGATAATTACGGCCATGCCTGCGGAGATATGGCTATTAAGGGTGTTGCGGAGGCAATGAGAACTGCCTTCGACGATACCGATATACTGGTTCGAATGGGTGGCGATGAATACCTGATTATGGGTAAGTACACCTCCGAAGAGGAACTGATTGCCAGAGAAAACAGGCTGTCAGAAGTACTCACCCAGTATGGAATTGATAATGATTCTCCAGTTAAACTGGGAGTGAGCTGTGGTCACGCATATAATGACGAGACGACAGATATGTCCCTGACAGAACTTGTTCACCAGGCAGACAACAGTATGTACAATACCAAGCAGGCTCGCAAGGCAGGGCGCAAGTAGATGAAGCCATTTTTGCTAGAAGGTAGGCCCAGATGAAGACGGAATTAATGGACATTCTTAATGGAGTTAAGGATGGCACTATATCAATAGAGGAGGCGGCTCTTAAGATTAAGATGGAGCCCTTTGATGATCTTGGCTATGCCAAGATTGATACCCACCGAAGACTACGCCAGGGTGTGGCTGAGGTCGTCTATGGTGCGGGCAAGACTGCTGATCAGATAATCGGAATTGTGAAGTCAATGGCTGACAAGGGCCAGCAGCTTGTACTAATTACCCGAATGGATGCTGATAAGGCGGCCGAGGTCGCAAAAGAGGTTGAATATACATATTACAAGGAGGCCAGAATTGGCATCGTGGGTTCGCTGCCTGCTCCTGATGGAATAGGCAAAGTCCTGGTAGCCACTGGCGGAACCTCCGACATACCTGTAGCTGAAGAGGCGGCTCTCACAGCCGAGGCTCTTGGCAACGAAGTAGTGCGTGCCTATGACGTGGGAGTAGCCGGTATTCACAGACTGCTCGACCATATGGAGGATATCATGAATGCCTCCGTCATCATCGCAATAGCTGGTATGGAGGGAGCTCTCGCAAGCGTCATCGGTGGCCTTGCAGACTGTCCTGTAATCGCTGTACCAACCAGCGTTGGCTACGGCGCAGCCTTCGAGGGCCTGTCAGCCCTCCTGTCCATGCTCAATTCCTGCGCCAGCGGAGTATCCGTAGTCAACATCGACAACGGCTTCGGCGCCGGCTACATGGCCAGCCTCATCAACCACATGAAATGAGTTACAAATGAAGATTTTATATATAGACTGTGGAATGGGTGCAGCTGGCGATATGCTTACAGCTGCCCTTCTTGAATTATTTGATAATAAGGACGAGATGCTAGATCGTCTTAACCATATGGGCGTGCCTGGAGTGACCTTCGAGGTTACTAAGGCTAGCAAGTGCGGCATCGGCGGCACTCATATGCATGTCAGTGTTAATGGCGTGGAGGAGGCCAGGCTGGATGAGCACGACCACCAGCATACCCACGAGGATGGCACGGTGCATTCGCATATGCACGACCACGACCATCACGACCATGACCACCACCATGCATCAATGGCCGAGATTGAGGAGATAATAGATGCCCTTAATGTATCAGCTACCGTTAAGGCTAAGGTCAAGAATGTCTATAAGCTCATAGCCGAAGCGGAGAGTACAGTTCATGGCGTGCCTGTAACTGATATTCATTTCCATGAAGTGGGCAAAATGGATGCAATTGCAGATATCACTGCTGTCAGCTACCTGTTAGAGCAGCTTAATGTTGACAAAGTGGTTGCAACTCCGGTTCATGTGGGCAGCGGCACCGTTAAGTGTGCCCACGGAATACTTCCTGTTCCGGCTCCAGCAACAGCCCTTATCCTTGAAGGCATTCCGATGTACGGAGGCGAGATTAAGGGCGAGCTCTGTACACCAACAGGCGCAGCCCTCATCAGGACCAATGTAGATGAATTCGGCAACATGCCTATTATGAAGACTAAGAAGATTGGCTACGGCGTGGGTAACAAGGACTTCGTCAGAGCCAATGTTATAAGAGTGATTCTTGGCGAGACAGCAGACCTAACAGGCGACGCTAACAGTGGCCAGTATGTCACAGATGGAATTGCCGAGCTTACCTGCAACCTTGACGATATGACTCCTGAGCGAATCGGCTTTGCCATGGAGGAATTGCTGTCAGGCGGGGCTCTTGACGTATTCACAACCCCAATCGGTATGAAGAAGAACCGCCCGGGCATCATGCTTTCCATCCTCTGCAGATGCGAGGACAGAGAGAAGATGGCGGAGCTTATCTTCAAGCACACCACCACCATTGGCATCCGAGAGACTCTTCACAACCGTTACATCCTTAATCGTGATGAAAAAGTGATAGAGACTAAGTTCGGACCAGTCCGGGTAAAAGAGGTAACGGGCTATGGCGTTAACCGTAAGAAGTATGAGTATGAGGACATAGCCAGGATAGCAAGAGACATGAAGATGAGCTATCAGGATGTGTTAGACGAGATTGACTAAGTCGCAGGCACTTTTACCAGAAGAGGTGTTGACACCTGGCCAAAAGTGATAGATAATACCAATAGCTTGATATACAGGCATAAAACGTTGACGAGGACAGTAGCCCGTGAAAGGTCATAGAGAGGGAATCCGGACGCAGTAATGCGCAGGCTGGAAGGTTCCTGGCTGGAAGCGACGTGAAGACCACCTCCGAGTGACCCCAATCCGGTCCGTGTCACCTACGTTACAGGGTTAATTAAGTGGCTTTCCAGGAGGAAGGCAAGCTGGGTGGAACCGCGTATTATGTTTATACGTCCCAGGTACATTTAACGATGTATCTGGGATTTTTTTATTAATTCTTCAAGGAGGGAAAAGCATGAAGATCACATTAAAAGATGGCTCCGTTAAGGAATATAGCGAAGCTAAGAGCGTAATTGACATTGCATTTGACATCAGCGAAGGTCTTGC
>DCIU01000022.1:2831-3915 GCA_002317245.1 Lachnospiraceae bacterium UBA1718 | reverse complement strand
ATGTGGCCTGTACATCCAGTGGTGTTGACAGAAGAGGTAAGGAAGGATTCTTAGGTAATTCCTGTGCCGCAGGTGTGTGCCATTCCTTCTCAGCAGATGGAAGATGTATATCGCTTCTTAAGATACTTATGACTAATCACTGTGCTTATGATTGTAAGTACTGTAAGAACAGGAAGTCCAATGATATTCCCAGGGCTACCTTTACTCCAGATGAGATATGCACTCTTGTTATTGAGTTTTACAAAAGGAATTATATAGAGGGCCTATTCCTTAGTTCAGGAGTATTACAGAATCCAGAGTTCACTATGGAGAAGATGGTAGAGACACTGCGTCTTCTTCGTACCAAGTATAGATTCAATGGATATATACACATTAAGGCTATTCCGGGAGCCTCCAAGGAATTAATCTATTCTGCCGGTCTTCTGGCAGACAGAATTAGTATTAACATGGAACTTCCTACAATTAACAGCCTTAGTAACCTTGCACCCAATAAGACCATGCAGTCCATTATTAAGCCTATGAATCAGATATCTAATACTATTGCGGCTCACAGACTGGCAATTGGTAAGGATATGAGAATGGAGAGGGCTATTGTTAATAAGCATCTGAATAATTCTATATGGTCTACAGCTTCAGCTAATAGAATTGAAGGAGACAGTGCCAGCAGTCTTGCCCTAATTAAGGAATCTATTAATGACATGAGCAGTGATTCCTTCGCTTTTCCTGCGGATAGGATTGATGGGGCATTACGAAGACCCTTTGCAGCTGCAGGCCAGAGTACACAGATGATTATTGGTGCAACTGGTGAGACGGATTATGACCTTATCAGAATGACCCAGGGGTTGTACCAGGGATTCGACCTTAAGCGAGTATTCTATTCGGCATATATTCCACTTAATGATGATTCGGCACTTCCTGCTCTTGATACACCAGTTCCACTTCTTAGAGAGCATAGACTATATCAGGCAGACTGGCTGCTTAGATATTATGGCTTCCAGGCAGATGAGCTGCTTAGCGAGGATAAGCCTTTCTTTGATAACAGAATTGATCCTAAGTGTGACTGGGCAATCAGACATCTTGATCA
>DCIU01000022.1:542-2768 GCA_002317245.1 Lachnospiraceae bacterium UBA1718 | reverse complement strand
ATGGGACCTAAATCAGTCAGAAGAATAATACAGGCCAGATATCATTCTAATCTTACCTTCCCAATGCTCAAAAAGATGGGAGTAGTACTTAAGCGTGCCCAGTACTTTATTACCTGTGGCGGCAAGATGATGTATAAGATACCCTTTGAACAGACTTATATACTTAATCAGCTAACTGAGGTAGACAGGAAGGAAGTCTATAGTATTACGGATAAGAATGATGCCAGACAGATGAACCTCTTTAAGGACTTTGGTCTTTCTGGCTAGATGGTATGACATATTGTTTCTGCGCCGAGTGGCGCTTGGATTGGAGAATTAATGACAGTTTATTCCTGTGTCCATGAATGGGATGCCATGCTTACCTGCATATATGTTGCATGGATGAGCAAGCTGGGACAACAGAATATCAGATTAGAGCTTGAGGAAGATGAGACCACTCAGCACGAGCTATTTACAGAATATATTCATGTGGATGCAGATGAGGAGAAGACCAATAAGGTAATTGATGCCATATTAATGAAGATATCTCCTCATGTATACCACGAGCTTGCCTATACGGCCATGGCCTACGAACCGGATGTGCTGGATAATATTTATCGCGTACTGATACTGGGCTTCGCCTATGGGCCAAGTGTCCTGGAGATGGTTCAGTACAGGGATGTTATGCGCAATCGTGAGATTCGAATAAGACTTGGCAATGAGGCATGCCGATTCCAGGAGATAACCCGATTCCATGATGTGGGCAATAACCTGTTAGTAGCTCATATAGAACCTAAGAGCCGCATAGCTATGCGAGTTGCTGCTGATTTTGCTGATAGAATGCCTTCAGAGAACTGGGTGATTGTGGATGATACTCATAATGAAGCTGTTGTTCATCCTAAGAATGAGCCTTATTATATTCGAAAGCTGGATGAGGCCTCTAAGCGGCAACTTCAGCAGACAGAAGAGAGGAATGATGAGTACACCGACCTGTGGAAGTTATTCTTCAACACAATTGCAATCGAGCAGCGTAAGAATCCTAAGCTCCAGATGCAGCATATGCCACTGTGGGCAAGAGAGCACGTTGTGGAGTTTCACTGATGAAATAGTTGGGAGATTTCACAAGAGTGGCTTTAAATTTGGCCAATGGTTTGATATGATATGGATGGAGAAATTAAGAGGCGAGCATGGCACCGAACCTGTAAAGTTTTTTGAGTAAGGTGTCTGGCTTCGATAAGGAGGGATTTATTATGACAATGAAAGAAGCTGTAACAAGCGTATTATCAAAGTATGTTGATTTTAGTGGACGTGCAAGAAGAAGTGAGTACTGGTACTTCACACTTGCTTATTCTATTGTAGCAATAATTGTAGGTATTATTGCATCCGTTACAGGTATTAAGATCCTTTCATCAATTTTAAGTTTGGCAGTATTATTACCATCACTTGCAGTTGGAGCTAGAAGACTTCACGATATTGGAAAGAGCGGATGGTGGTTATTACTTTGCTGTACAGGTATTGGAGCAATTATTGTTCTTATTTGGTCTATCAAGGATAGCCAGCCAGGCGAGAACCAGTATGGTCCTAATCCTAAGGAAATTGCATAATCATATCGATTTTCGATACTTTAAAGCAGGCTCTCGGGCCTGCTTTTTTGCGATTATTTGGCATAAAAAAAAGTATGGAATATCCAGTTTTGTAGATGTATAATTAGAGCGATTTATTTATAAATCAAATATATATTTAGGAGGATGAAAAAATGGCAGATAATAAACCATACGCAGGAACAAAGACAGAGAAGAACCTCTGGGAAGCATTCGCAGGAGAATCACAGGCTAGAAACAAATATACATATTTTGCTTCAGTAGCTAAGAAGGCTGGCTATGAGCAGATAGCAGCATTATTCTTACAGACAGCAGAGAACGAGAAGGAGCACGCTAAGCTCTGGTTCAAGGCTCTTGGTGAGCTTGGTGATACACCAGCTAACCTTCTTCATGCAGCAGAAGGTGAGAATGCTGAGTGGACTGATATGTATGAGAGAATGGCTAAGGATGCTGAGGAAGAAGGCTTCACAGAGTTAGCTGCTCAGTTCAGAGGCGTTGGCGCAATCGAGAAGATGCATGAGGAGAGATATCGTGCACTCCTTAAGAACATTGAGGCAATGGAAGTATTCAAGAAGAGCGGCGTTGTTATGTGGGAATGCCGTAACTGTGGACATGTAGTTGTTGGCCTTGAGGCTCCAGAGAAGTG
>DCIU01000022.1:0-318 GCA_002317245.1 Lachnospiraceae bacterium UBA1718 | reverse complement strand
ATGTACTCATTCGTATGTATAATTTAGTTAGGTTAAAAAGGAATAATCATTTATGGAATTTCACCTTCAGAGAATTAATAAAGCATTACTTACTAAGATAGTGCCAAATATAATATCTGGACCATATGGGAACTATGAACCTATGTCAGTGATTGCATCAGAAGATGGCTATTTGGCAGGACTGATTTTAATGGGAGCAGACGCTGTTATTAATGAGATTGCTTCGATTACGTATGTATGGGTTGATCCAGATTATAGAGGAATGAACCTGGCTTTTGATATGTTGGAATATCTGTCAGAGACGCTTAATTACAGGGG
>DCIU01000107.1 GCA_002317245.1 Lachnospiraceae bacterium UBA1718 | reverse complement strand
ATACAGTTAGTAGCTGGCTCAACAACATCAGGAGTCTTGATATTAAGCTTGGCACAGTCAGCAAAGAAAGCATCTGTATAGAACTTAGCTATCTCCATTACAGTCTTATTCTCTCTCTTAGCGCCCTTAAGCATCTTGTCTTCACCTGTGTCGGCATCACTTGAGAGGTGTCCAACATCAGTAATATTCATAACACGCTTAACATCATATCCGCTGTATCTTAAGAGCTTCTCAAGTACGTCTTCCATAATGTAGCTTCTGAGATTACCAATGTGAGCGAAGTGGTATACAGTAGGACCACAGGTATACATGCCTACCTTGCCCTCTTCATTTGGCTTGAATTCCTCAACCCTTTTTGTAAGTGAATTGTAGATTTTCATAATATGTATTCTCCTCGATTATTTATTCATCTTTTTAACTGCAGCCTCTAACTCCAGAACTCTGTTAATAAGCTCCGTATTAGCCATCTGAAGGTTGACAATATCTTCCCTTACAGGGTCTGGAAGGTGAATCTGATCCAGTTCATCCTGTGGAAGTGTCTCATTAAATCTCTTGACTACTCGTCCAGGAACACCAACTACAGTTGAGTTAGCTGGTACCTCCTCTAGTACGACTGAGCCGGCACCAATTTTACAATTATCTCCTATTGTAAAAGATCCTAAGACTTTGGCTCCCGTACTAATCATGACATTGTTACCGATAGTTGGATGTCTCTTGCCCTGTTCCTTACCCGTACCGCCAAGGGTTACGCCCTGGTAGAGAGTAACATTATCACCTATTATGGTTGTCTCTCCAATTACAACTCCGGTACCATGATCTATGAAGAAGCCCTTACCAATCTGTGCACCTGGATGTATCTCAATACCAGTCTTACGAACAGCCTTCTGGGATATTAATCTTGCCAGGAAGTAGTGTCCCTTCATGTACTGCTTGTGGGCAGCCCTGTAATATATCATCGCCTTAAAGCTTGGATATAACAGAACCTCCATATTGCTGTGAATAGCAGGATCTCTCTCTCTTATTATTGCTATTTCTTCATTTATTGTTTTAATAATTCCCATAATATAACTCCACTGTACTCAAAAAATGTTAATTTTTCTTAGAACAGCCGCTACATCGTTCACAGTTTGGGCTTCCATTAGCCACATCCATTGTTGCAAAATCTATGGGACTATTAAGCATACAGATTGCCTGGGCCGAGATTCCAAGTCCTTCTCCTGTGAAGCCAAGACCCTCCTCGGTAGTTGCCTTCACACTAACCTGTGATACATCAATACCAAGTGCATCTGCAATATTGGCTCTCATAGTATCAATATGAGGACGCATCTTAGGTGCCTGTGCAATTATAGTTGCATCAATATTCTCTATCAGGTAGTAATTCTCATCTAAGAGTCTGCCTACCTCGCTAAGCAGCTTCAGGCTGTCAGCTCCTTTATATTTAGGATCTGTGTCAGGGAAGTGCTTACCAATGTCACCTAATGCTGCAGCTCCAAGAAGCGCATCAGATATGGCATGAAGCAGCACATCCGCGTCTGAATGTCCTAATAATCCTAATTCATATGGAATATCCACACCACCAATAATTAACTTCCTGTCTGGAACAAGCCTGTGGACATCATATCCCATTCCAATTCTCATCTGAATCTTCTCCTACTTATTTAAGATCTCATTGCAGAATTCTCTTACTGCCTTATCAAAGCTTGCGAGGTCTTCATCAATGAATCCAAGGTTATCCTCCTTAACCGCGAATTCATGCTTCTTAGCCCACTCCTGCATTGGAGCCACATAGATGCTTGCCATCATACCCTTAATGCCGTGAGCATCGATTCTGTACTGATTATAGTCCTTTGCCTCATATGAGCTCTGCATTCTGTCAAGAGCTGCCAGTGTATCAATTGCGACCTTCTCTACTATCTCCTTAGCAAAGTCCTCGTCACCATAAATGTCCACTAACATGTTAAGATCAATCGTAGCACTCACTTTCTTATCCTCCTCAATAATATTATTATCAACTTCTTCTATCTCAGGTTCTACATCAACATCGCCAATAATCTGGACCTTATCCATAGGTAAATACTTAAGGATTGTATTCTCGAACAGGTCATACTGAAGTGGCTTAGACATATAATCTGCAAATCCCAGTCGAAGGTACTCTTCTCTGCTTCCAGATAATGCATTGGCAGTAAGGATAATTACTGGTGTATTCCTGTTAAGACTGTCTGCATCACCTCTGATATGCTTATTGGCATCAATTCCATTCATAACTGGCATCATATGGTCAATCAGAATCAGATCATATATATTCCACTTACACTTCTCTATTGCCTCTGCTCCGTTAGAAGCAGTATCCACCATAGCCTGCGACTTCTTAAGGAACTGCTTAACAATCATAAGGTTAGCGAAGTTATCATCAACCGCAAGTATCTTAGCCTTCGGAGCAGTGAATCCCTTAGCCGAACCTGCCTTGGCAGAGTTCTTATGAGCTACAACTCTCCAGTCATCTCCTATAGGAGTCTCCTCAACTATTCTCTGAGGAATCTCAACAGTGAATGTAGTTCCCTCACCATATACACTGCTAACAGATATCTGGCCATCCATAACTCTTACTAATTCCTTAGTAATAGCTAATCCAAGACCAGTACCCTGTATATACTTATTCCTGTCTTCATCAAATCTTGAGAAGGAATCAAATATCTTATCTATGTTCTCCTCTTCAATACCAATACCCGTATCTGCTACTCTGAATCGGAGAATACCCTTGTCGCCATCAGTTTTGACAAATTCTGCTGCCAGTGATACTGAACCCTGTTCTGTATACTTGGTGGCATTAGACAGAAGGTTAAGCATAATCTGTGTAATATGCTGTTCATCACCCTTGAGTCTGCAAGGAATAGAGCTACTGATATTAATGTTGGATGACAGCTGCTTGGAAGCAGTCCTCTCATCAAGTATGTCAGCCATCACGCCTAACATATGGGCAGCCTGGTATTCATTATTCTGTGAATGAATCTTGCCTGCCTCAATCTTGGATATATCAAGTACATCACTTATAAGGCCTAATAGAAGCTTGCTGGATCTGTCTACATACTCAGCATATTCTCTGATAGCCGGATCCTCAGTCTCGCGGAGAATCATCTCATTCATTCCCACGATACTGTTAATTGGTGTTCTTAATTCGTGAGACATATTGGCTAGGAAATGCGTCTTCATAACACTTGCTCTAAGAGCATCTGCCTTATCGTTTTCCATTACCAAATATTCCCTGAAGGAATTAATTACTGCGCAGCCACAGGCTATATATAAGCCAGTAAGAATTAATACTTCGTTAATGTTAATGTGAATGTTAATAAGAACAAGCTCAATAATACTAAGTGCGGCCAGCGCGATAACTCCAACTATTATCGCATGGTAGGACTTGGCAAGGCCTTTTCTTGAATCATATGCAATGACACCAATAAGAATGGCAAGCTCCAGACCAAGAATAAGATTCATAGGAAGAAGCATACGCTCAAATGGCATAATATCCGCAAAGTGCAGATAATAATATGGCACTATCAGGACTAGCTGAACTACCATCATTATATTGTAGATTCTCTCATATCTTCTCTTCTGAATATGATTGAAGAAATTGATAAATGGAATAATGATAAGAGGCGCAACCATATAGCCAGTAAGACCATCAATATAGTAATTATTAAGGGCAAACTGATATGTAGGCGAGTCACAGATAATCCACCAGCTTACAATCATAACTCCCTCTGCGAAGTATCTGATGGACAGGTTGCCCCCTCCACGTCTCATTAGCACCCAGCCAACTAAGCACAGTATGCTTGAGCCAAAGAAAAGAAAGAGAGCCAGAATGAATGGTGTCTTGTACTTCAGATACAGGTAGCTATTAATGACATCCAGGGTTCCATAGAACATCTGATTGATAGAAGCATTATTGACCTTGTCCTCGTCCTTGATAAGAACCATCTCCTTACCACAGTCATCACTAGAAAGGGGGACATTGAAGTAGATGCTCTTTATTACTCTTCCAGGATATTCAGACATCTCATAATTGTGAGTAAATCTAACCTCTCCATCAATTTCTATCACGACATTATGACCGCCATAATAGCACAGGTACATACCATCGGTGATATTATCAGGAAGAACTGTCTTAACGGTAACAGGCTCGCCAATCTCCACGCCCTCTATTCTGTATGGGGCGGTAAAGGTAATAGTCTCTCCATCAGGTCTTGTATAAGTAAATTCTGTATCAAGGGTATAAGGATTACCATACTGAATTACCGGATGCTTAACAAAGAACTGCCCATAGATAAAGAATATAAGTACTCCAAGAATCACAATACCAGAGATCATGGTCAGTATTCTATATACCTTCCAGGATGAGTCATTGTGTTCATTCCATATTTTTTTGAAATTTTCGTGATGATAAATAGCCATATTATACCTACCAAAAAATCACATAATAATCCAATTTCTTATTTTACCATAATATAGGAAAAAGTTCTTTAATTTTTGCTATTAATCCCTACTTTTCTGCTATAATATGGACTGGTAATAATAAATGGAGGAAATCAAATGAGTAATATACGACGCGGGACAGTTACTGATATCCCAG
>DCIU01000014.1 GCA_002317245.1 Lachnospiraceae bacterium UBA1718 | reverse complement strand
TTAAATTGCTACAAAATGGTAAAATATTGCTATGTAAATTATTGTTATATTTTATCATATTTTTTATTGATAATAATTATCGTGAGCGGAGCAAATTAATGGCTAATTCTACTAACAGAACTCGAATAATTCCAACTGTATCTAATTATGCCAAAGAGCATCTCCTATATGTTCAGGAGATTGGTACTCTTACCAGTCAATCTCCACATATTAGTACAAGAAACAATATCTATTCATTCTTATTCCTGGTTGTGATTAATGGAAGTGGACACTTCACATATCAGGATAATACAGTATTACTGAGAGCCGGCGACTGTGTATTCATAGACTGTCATGCGCCTTATTCTCACGAAAGTAGCGCTGATGATCCATGGACTCTTAACTGGGTACATTTCTATGGTAATGATGTTGATTCAATATATAAGAGATATATTGGAAATGGTTATTCCTATCTATTTCATCCAGATAATCTTGGTATGATATTGGATACTCTTAGCGCATTATATTCTATTAATGAGACTGTAACACCAATAACCGAGATTGTATCTAATAAGCATCTCACAGATTTAGTCACAGCATCTTTTACCATGAATCAGGCTATTGAGGAGAACGCTTCTATATCGGATAAGCTGAAAAATGTACGCGATTATATGATGAATCATTATGGGGAACATATTACGTTGGAATTATTATCGGGACTGTTCTTCATCAGTAAGTTCCATCTAGCAAGGGAATACAAAAAAATGTACGGAAATACTCTAATTGCCGACTTGACGGCTATTCGCATATCACAGGCAAAGTCTATGCTAAGATTCAGCAATGACTCTATAGACAAAATATCCGCTGCCTGCGGATTCACAGATAGCGGATATTTTATAAAAGTATTTGGAAAGTCGGAAGGCTTGACCCCTTTAACTTACAGGAAGAAGTGGTAAATTGTGTTGCGTGTATTAATTGTTCATATACAAGCCAATTGTCTTTTCTACCACATTGTCCCAATTAAATTTGTTGCATACATAGTCTGTTGATTTATTTTTTAATTCTTGTATCTTACCAGGGTCCTGCTCTGACATTTTCAGTTGACTTGCCAGATCCTCAACATCCGAAACCTTGAATGTAACACCACAATCACCCATAACAGAAGCACATTCTTCTATATCACTTGTAAGGCAGGCATTGCCATAGCTCATGGCTTCGAGAAGGCTTAATGGCATACCTTCGAGATCACTTGGAAGTATATATAGGTAAGCGTTACTATAGAGTTCTTCAAGTGTCTGACCCTGAATGAAGCCTGTGAAAATAATGTTAGGATTATCCCCAGCCTGAGCCTTCAATTGGTCCATATATTCAGAACTATCTGATGCGCCTCCGGCTATGACAAGCTTTTTCATTGAGTTCTTGTTGTCGCCGGTCGCTATACTATCGCTACTATCAGCGATTATTCTGTTATAAGCCTCTATGAGATAATGAGCACCCTTCTCAGGAACAATTCTTCCTAGATAAAGGATGTAATCTTCCTTTTTAAGTCCCCATTTCTCTGTAATAATCTCTGCTGGCTTGATCTCAGGTCTGTTTACGCCGTTGGGAATAAAGACTGTGTCGCGGTTGTAGATGTCCTTGAAATACTTCTGTACACCTTCGCTTAAGACTATTATTTCGTCTGCGTACTTTACAGCATTCTTCTCACCTTGCATTATTATGGCACTTGCAAGCTTGCCCCACTTGGCACGCTTGTGGTCGAGCCCATGGATGGTTGCTACAACCCTCTTTCCTGTAAGCTTAGGCAAGAAGCATGCAATACAGGGACCTTCGGCATGGTAATGAACCACATCATATGGGCCGAACATTGCTGCTATTGAGCCAAAGACTGCGGATGTAACGGCTGCCAGGCCCTTCTTATCGATAGTCCAAGCCTTTTTTATTCTAATGCCCTCGTATTCCTTGAGGTTACTGGTATCATACTCTGATCCACTGACATGATGGCCGCCTCTATTGTACACAGTTACCTTATGGCCAAGCTTAACCATTCTCCTGGCAAGCTCTTCAACGACTATCTCTATTCCACCCTCTCTTGATGGAATTCTCTTGTGACCTATCATGGCAATATTTAGTTTCTTATCTGAGCCTGTAGATGTCGACATAGTCGCGCTCCTCAACTAATTCTGCTGTTGAAATATTGCTGTTTGAATCTATTATCTGCTGTAGCTTATTATCTGCTTCGTCATATCTCATTACGTATGCATATATGTCATCTGAGTTGCATACTCTCTGATCTGTAATGGCATCTTCGTTACCCATGGATATGAAGAATATATCCTTATAATCTCCAAGTTCCATAGCATTATCCCATATCATCCACTGATTAACAGGATTGTATATATATATAATATTATCATCTCGATGCTCTATGGCAAAGGATCTCTCCTCGGCCTCTTCTGGATAAAGGAAGAGAACTTTGTTGTTGGCAAGGCCAACGAACTGGCAACCTAATGTAGCAAAGAGAATTACTACTGCGATCATCTGTCTCTTGCCACAAAGATTAAATATGGCAAGAACAATCAGTAGTATTATCAGGCCATATACTGGCATCTCGTAGCGTACAGCCTCTTCGGCATTCTGAAGTGCAGTCTTGAGGACTACAAGGAAGTAGCCGAGGGTAACACATACGGTTAGTCCTAATGCATGGTTGAAGGATGGCTTTTTTGCTGAAGAAACTTCTTCGGAATCTGTTTTCTGAAGTCTATTACTATTAGTCTCTAAGAATCGCTTAGTTACATACATTACCAATATTATTAACAGAAGAATATAGAACGTATTACACAGTAGATACTCCTGTAGCAACCCAACGAATAATCCTGCTCTATCACTCAAATTGCCCAAGTCGAAGAAGCTTCCAATTGCCTCGGTACCTCTGTAGCCTCTGAAGATATGCCGAAGGCAGGAAGGATATGTGATTACTTCAAGAATCATTCCAGCGATGACTGTGCCTGCATAAATGAATGACTGCTTACGAGTGTCCTTATTAAGGAACAGATACAACGACATATAAGCTGCAATGAAAAAGAGGAATACTACGAAGTAGTAATGTGTCATGAAGCCTATATATGTTGTAAGGAATACTGGAATGTAGAAGTTAAGGGCTGTTCTCTT
>DCIU01000062.1:3371-4565 GCA_002317245.1 Lachnospiraceae bacterium UBA1718 | reverse complement strand
CACTAGGAATATCACGTGTCAAGCACTTTTTCCAAAATATATTTAGAAATAACAAAGCCCGAAGTTATGTATACTTCGGGCTGTTAAATCATTAAATCGTCTCCACCTTTTTATTAATCTTAGCAAGTGTATGACTGAGATAACAAAGCAGGTTGACTGCGTACTGTGGATCCTTGCTTACTATATTACTGAACTGGTCCGGCGTCAGCTTGGTGATAATCATATATTTCTCATCACCCTTAATATCCGCCTTGAGCTTAATCATGTATCCCTGATACTTATTAATGCTATCTTCCACCCTTGTATAAAGCATCCTCAGCAGGTTATAAGCTATATCATTATCCGTCTTCATAAGATCAATGAAATCATTCTTGCCAATCTCTAAGACTGAGATCTCATTGGAATATGCTACAACGGTTGCACTTCTTGGAAGATTCTCAAGCAGCGACATCTCACCGAAAAGAGTACCCGCTCTTAAGTCAGCCATCTCTCGTCCGTTAACAGACACCTTGGCCATTCCACTAAGAAGCATATAGGCAGTCTCACCAGGCTCCTTCTCAACGCAGATAGCATCGCCCTTCCTGAATTCTAGTATGGTTCCGCATTTAGATATTTTAGCTATATCCATATCTATCTCCCGTATACACAAGTAATATTATTCAAGCAACTGCACTAATTATAGCATAGAATGGCCCTTGTTATTAATTATTTACTTACAAGCTCCTCAGCATAGGCGATTGCTTCCATAATATTAGCACGGAAGTTCTCTGCTCCAACGTATTCAACGAACTTAGCCTTCTCCATTACACTCATTGGCTGCTCGTTGACATGAGAGAATACAACTGTAACTCCCTTCTTCTTAGCATCAGCCACAAGTTCACGAAGCTTCTTCATAGCGCTGGCATCGATGGCAGGAACACTACGCATTCTGATAATGATGACCTTAGTGTAGCTCTTGCTGTTGATTCTAAGGAGCTGGTCTGCTGCTGCGAAGAATAATGGTCCGCTAATCTCGAATACACGGATAGCCTTATTAAGCTCCATAAGCTTCTCGCGCTCACCATCAACTACTTCTGGCTCCTCTATATACTTCCAGCTTGTTACCTCTGCTGTATCTGACATTCTCTTCATGAATAATACTGCTGCCAGCACAACACCAACCTCGATAGCAATTACAAGGTCGAAGAGTACTGT
>DCIU01000062.1:0-3220 GCA_002317245.1 Lachnospiraceae bacterium UBA1718 | reverse complement strand
GCTGTAGGCATTAATATAAGAAGAATTATTGTCAGTGTAACACAGTGTACAACACCAGCGATTGGTGTACGTCCACCATTTCTAACATTAGCTGCAGTTCTTGCAATAGCTCCTGTTGCAGGGATACCACCGAAGAGACCAGAGAAGATATTACCAAGTCCCTGACCTACAAGCTCTGCATTAGACTTATGAGTATCACCAATCATACCATCAGATACAACTGCAGATAATAATGACTCAATACCAGCCAGGATTGCAATTGTGAAGGCTGGTGAGATAAGTGACTTAATAAGCTCGAAGTTAACGTTTGGAAGCGAGAACTTAGGGAAGCTCGATGACAGCTGTCCGAATACACTTCCGATTGTATTAACCTCAAGTCCCATGACTTTTACAAGAATAGTTGTTACTACAATGGCCACGAGGGATCCCGGAATCTTGTCTGTAACCTTAGGCCATACGAGCATAATTACTACTGCCAGAAGGCCTACAAGGGTAGCCGTCCAGTTGATAGTGCCAATATTCTGAATATAAGCCTGTACCTTAGGGAGAAAATCTGATGGCACTGACTCAATTGACAGTCCGAAGAAATCCTTAAGCTGTCCAACGAACAGTGTGACCGCAATACCACAGGTGAATCCTGTTGTAATAGTATAAGGAATATACTTAATCAGTGTACCGAAATGGCAGATACCCATGATTACCAGGATAATACCTGCCATGATGGTCGCAACTACCAGTCCGTCCCTTCCGTATGTAGCAACTATTCCATATATAATTACAACGAAGGCCGCTGTAGGTCCGCCGATCTGAACGCGGCTACCACCGAATACGGCAATAAAAAATCCTGCGACTATTGCTGTATAGAGTCCCTGTTCAGGTCCAACTCCAGATGCAATCGCAAGAGCAATTGATAATGGTAATGCAATAATAGCTACAATGATACCCGAAACAATATCAGATATTAACTGTTTGCCTGTGTAGCCCTTCAGGCAGTCCAATAACTTAGGCGTTAATTCGTTCATAATCTCCACTCCTCGAATTATATTTATATAAAAATGTTGAACTTATTAATTACTGACAGTATTACACTGGATTCAACATTTTCCACAACCACATTAGAGAATACACCCAGATGGCCCTTATATCCAAGGGCAATAATTACCAAATATAAGATAAATACCCACACTATTCCGACCAAAATACCTAGAATACTGTCCGCAAACTTTATAATAGGAAGATTTGATATCCTCTTCATTGATCTTAGTGCGAATTTGACTACGCCATAGACAGCTCCCAGAATTGCCATAATTATTAGTGTGAATATGGTATTTCTGACCTCTCCTGCCCTGAAGCTTGATGTGAGCATCAAAATAAGTGATAGCGTTAATACTGTTGCTATTAACGCTATCACATCTCTTATACCCTTAACGAGTCCCTTTTTATATCCTGCCTGTACTCCTATTAATAATAGAAGAATTCCTAAAACTAGTGTTAAATTAATATTCATTTATTCAAATGATAATGTCTCTATTGCATCACGTGTAACTGCAATATATTTCTTATTAGATTCTGTTGTGCTGAGGTAGAGCACATCGTCCTCGAAGTAACCTGTATACTTCTCAGTGCCATCGCTGTTGACTACAATACACTGATCCTCATTATAGATCATTACCTGATTGTTATGAATCAGAATATCCTTGAAGTCCATGTCGAACTGATAGCTCATGGCTATAGTACCCGCATTATTATATAGGTCGAGGCGATACTTATGAGCACCTGTCACATCATAGAATATGAGTCCGATATTGGTATCACCACTGTATACACCTACTATATTCTCCGACAAAATCGAATCCGACGTACTTATCGGTTTCTTGGAGCCTGTGTAGAACATGAGTCGGTTATCAGCAACTGCGTATACATTCTCAGCATCTAAGAAGCTAAGTATTGGAACAACTGCATTGGCATAGTCATAACTGCTTACGATATGATCCGATGCATTCTCACCAATACCGCCGAAGTTGTAGAAAGTAACGCTGCTTCTCATGGTATCTCCATCTACATAGAAATATGATACGCCCATTACCTCTCCTGAGAGTGTAACTGCAAGTGGATATCCCGTCTTACTCATTGTAGACTTAATCTCTACCAGCTGGTTGCCATTGATATCATAGAGGTTAACCCAGGAATTACCCGAATCCTCTACAATGGCTGCCACCCTCTCTTCGGAAGATACTGCAAAATCTCTAATTGGGAGATTGGTGTCAATCTCATACTCTTTTCCACTGGAATTGATCATGTAAATGATATGACCATTGTAATCGCATACCGCCACAATGCCATTGGCTCTGTGCACGATAGGATTCTGCATCTCATAGGTCATATTCCAGAGAACCTTACCTGTTCCGTCTGTACTACTGATACCATCCTTACTATAGGTTATAACGCTGCCATTGTGATCCATATATGAATTGCCCTCAAGGCTCTGCTTCTCGCCCTTGGCTGAGATAACAAGCTTGTTGTAGGACTGATTCTTATACTGTCTGGTCAGCACTATTACTACAGCAACGATTATTACGGCGGCAATCAGAAACCTGATTACCGTCCTTAATCGATGTAGTATAATTCTGGCGGTAAAATTCCCCTTCTTCTCAGGTACAGATGTCTCTTCTCCCTGTGTGTGGAATTCTCTAATCTCGCCCATTAATCCTTCTTACTCAAACTTATAAATAGTTGTTGTACGGTACTCTCTCTCTGGTCCATAGATAACATCTGGGAAGTTATCGCGATGGATAGAATCTGGATATGCCTGTGTCTCAAGGCAGAGACCATTTCTAGGATTGTATGTTGCACCATCCTTACCAGGAGCATTCACTACAAAGTTGTCTGTATATAACTGAATACCTGGAAGATCTGTAAGCACCTTCATAACGCGGCCGCTTACTGGGTCTGTGAGAGATGCAACTTCCTTGATTGTACCGTCAAAGCCATCAATTACATAATTGAAATCATAGCCGCTAACGAGCTCCATCTGCTCATTGTCAGCCTCAATATCTGTACCAACTGCCTTAGGAGTTGTGAAGTCAAGCACTGTGCCTACTACTGATTCAATCTCACCTGTTGGGATTGCACCCTTAACAACTGGTGTGAAGTTAGAACAGTTAAGCCAGAGAACCTGATCAAGAACGCTTCCTGAGTTGTGTCCAGCAAGGTTGAAGTG
>DCIU01000050.1:13421-13939 GCA_002317245.1 Lachnospiraceae bacterium UBA1718 | reverse complement strand
CTGGTAAGTACTATAGCGGCCGCAGACAGAAGAACCACAGAAATGATTCTATATACTGGCGACTTAATTCCTCGCCAGATACTTCCAGTAATTATTACTGCAGAGAGAATAAATGTAGCCAAAAAAAGCCCTGCCTTACCTTTAGACGCGAGCTTTCTCATCCTATTCATTTGTTTGGTTTTCTTATCATTAAGCATTCCGCTTATTCACTCCAAACAAGATTATAGTTTGTGGAAAATTATACAGTTAGGCTTATCAACCTTGATTTCCTTCTGATTCATGATGATTAATCCCTTCTCAAGATCAACATTGAAGAAGGTCAAAGTGTTAGACTCATGATTAAGGCTAACTAAATGTCTATTATCAGGGAAAAGATTACAATCCTTAGGATAATCTCCACTTACAGGAAGGCAGAAAAGCTTCTCAAGCATACCTGTCTCCTGATCGATCTTAAACATCACAGCACTGTTATCTCCAGCATTGGAAGATACAATGTACTTATAATCATTAGATATATT
>DCIU01000050.1:6946-13338 GCA_002317245.1 Lachnospiraceae bacterium UBA1718 | reverse complement strand
TCAGGTGAGCCCTTCTTATCCTCGTAATGATACACATCAATATTATTCTTAAGCTCATGTACTACATACATGAACTGTCCATCCTTAGAAAATTTAATATGTCTAGGAGCAGATTCCTGGTCACAGTGGATAATGTCTGCAAGCTTAAGCTTACCAGTCATGTGATCTACAGAATATACATTAACATAGTCCATTCCACTGTCTGCTGCACAGAGGTACTTATTATCTCTTGTCATCTTAACGCAGCATACGTGAGGTCTGAAGCTACGCTCAGCGATATTACCCCAGCCCTTGTGGAATACTTCATCACAGATTCCGCCAAGGGTTCCGTCCTCGTTAATCTTAAGGACAGTAATCTTGCCATCATGATAGCCTGCTACGAAGAGGAACTTGTCCTCATAGCCTGTAGACAGATAGCATCCACGCATACCATTGATTGTAGAGTTACCAAGAACTGTAAGGCTTCCATCCTTCTCAATCTTATATGCCTCAACGCCGAAATCTGTAATAGAGTACAGATATTTCCTGTTATGAGAAATTGTCACATATGACGAATTAGTAATCTCTACCTTGTCCTTCTCTGTAAACTTGCCATTTTCAATATCTACATCGTAAATAGTAATACCGTGGTTATCACCATGGGTATAGGTTGATACATATGCAACGTACTTATCACTCATAAATGCTCCTTTTACTTGAATATCTTATCAAGGTTAAAACATCTTACATTAGTCCATGAACGGTTGATTCGCTCATTATCCTCATCCTCGAAGCAGGCCATAACAACACTTCTGTCCACAACATCCTTGGTTGGATACTGGGCATAGAGCTGTCTTCTAAGCTGATCCTCAGATGTAACTATAGTATACTCCTCATCCGCATCAGGGTCATCCATATCGAAGAAATATCCTACTGAATATTCTACACCTTCTTCATCCTCTTCGACACCATAATTCCAGTCCATATAGTCGAATATCATGGAGTCATCGCCACCAGAGATAACTGATGTGTAGCCAATATAATACATATTACGTACGGCATTCTCAGGCATAGATACGAAGTTAACGAAGGCTTCAGCCACCTGCTGCTTACGTGGGTCCTGCTCGATACCCTTCTTTAACATTGCCCAGCCGTCGAACCAGAGGTTAGTGCCCTCACTTGGAGCTGAATAGCATAATTCTATTCCATCTTCGTCGGCCTGATCCATGGTATATACAGCATCTCCCGACCACTGCTCATTGGCAACTACCTTGCCAGTTACCATATCAGCCTTACCAGCATCTGTCTCGAAGGCATACACATTATCCTTGCATTCAGTAAGCACATCCTCAACGCCCTGAACAGTGATTGCGTCAGTTCTGTTAAGCATTGCACTTAACTTATCATGATAATCCTCTGAATTAATGAAGCTTTCATCAGTAATATCATCAAAGTAATACATTGAGATAGCGGCAAAGTATGCATCTCTTACGCTATCCTTAATTGTCACTCTTTTTTCAAACTTAGGATTAGTAAGCAGATCCCAATGGTCTGCCTCCTCGGCTGTAACCTCCTCTGGATTATATACAAGGCCCAGAGTACCCCACATATATCCCGATGCATAGTCAGCCAGGATGTTGCCATTAATATTAAGCGTATTGAAAACCTCATTAATATATGGCGAGAGTCCCTTAGCATAGTAGTTGGTCTCTATAGAGTCATCCTTGAACTCATCGGAATATGGTACCAGCATACCCTCTCTTAACATCTTCATAATCATATACTCAGATGGGCATACAAGGTCATATACATCACCAATTGTCAGCTGATTATATAACTCCTCATTGGTACCGAAGGTCGAATACTCCACCCTTACCTTCTGGCCATAGGTCTCATAATACCATTCCTCGAAGTCATCAACCAGACTGTTTACACCAAGGATATTAACATCATCAGATATATCGATTACTTCATCCTCGTCCCAGTCACCCAGGTCGATATACTCTTCCCAGTTGCTCACACGAAGTACAATCTCATCGCCTTCTTCCACTTGGCCACAGCCTGTCATGGTAAAAGTGCTCGCAACTAAGCTCATCATAAGGATGAGAGCTAATAATCTCTTCTTCATTATCGTCTCTCCTCCTCTTCCTTAGCATTTACATTCATTATTACTACACTGACTACTACGATGGCAAAGATGATTGCTGATAATGCCCACAGAGCCGTCTTAATAGATGTCTGTGAACCACGTGTAGCATTGACAACATAGGTACTGATTGTATCGAATGTTGCCGGCTTAGTGTATGTAGCGATGAAATAATCATCAAGGGACAGTGTAATAGCTGTCATGAATCCACTAATAATACCAGGTATAATCTGCGGAATTACAATCTTAATTAATGCCTGGGATGGTGAACATCCAAGGTCAAGTCCAGCCTCATATAAGGAGCTGTCCATCTGCTTCAGTCTAGGTATTACTGACAAGTATACAAATGGTGAGCAAAGTGCTGTCTGGGCAATAACAAGCGGAATGTATGTAGACTTATCAATGTGAAGTAATACGATAAGCAGAATACATACTGAGAAACCTGTTACCACATCTGCATTAACAATTGGTACCTCGTTAGCGAACTCAACAAGGAATCTAGTAGACTTCTTAGAGTAGAAGGCACCAATTGCACCAATTGTTCCAAGAAGTGTTGACAGGATGCCAACTCCAAGAGCAAGCAACACTGTACCTATCATCATTGATCGTAATGCTTCTTCTGTAAACAGTGTTACATAATTATCGAATGAGAAGCCTCTGATAGAGCCGATCATTGTAGAATCTGTAAAGCTGTAGAAGGCCAGAATTAAAATAGGCAGATACATAAATGCCAGTACCAGAAGGATAACGGCATGCTGAATATACTTCTTCATCGGCTTGCCACCTCCTTATCACCTATTAATCTGTTGGTAACCATTGTAACGAGACCTATCATCATAAGCAGAATTGCTGAGATGAGGGAACCATTATTCCAGTCATAAGAACTGAAGTAGCTACCAATAAGGCTACCCATAATATATGTTGAGTTATATACCATATCCAGAACTACATAGTTAGTCATGGCTGGTAAGAATACCATTGTTACACCACTTACAATACCTGGCACAGATAAAGGTAATAACACATGTAAGAAATTCTGTACTGGACTTGCATAGAGATCAGCTCCCGCCTCTAACATGGAATTATCAAGCTTAGCCAGTGAATTAAAGAGTGGCATAATCATAAATGGAAGGAAATCATATACCATACAGATAATTGTATTCAAGAATGGATGGAATGCCAGATTACCTTCTAATAATGTAAGTATCTCCTTAAGTGCTGTAATACGAAGGGTGAAATTAATCCACATAGGTAATACAAATACCATAAGGAATGAGTGCTTTCTGGCATACTCTCCCTTAGCTAAAATGTATGCAACTGGGTATGCTAAAAGCAGACATATAATAGTTGTAAGTATAGCAATAACAAGGCTGTATACAAGAGTGCCTACAGTCCTCATATTGGTAAAGAATGCTAAAAAGTTAGCAAATGATAAATGTCCCTCAGCGTCTGTGAAGCCATAGTAGACAACTACAAACAGAGGAAGTATAACGAAGACAAGCAGAAATAGCACATAAGGAAGTGCCAGCTGTCTTCTATCAAAAAATCCTTTTTTCAACGCCGGTCCTCCACTATGCAAGTACAATCTTAAGTGCTTCGTCTGGAATAACTACACTTACCAAATCCCCCTGGTTCCAGAGGTCAGTCTCATCAACAACATAATCTTCTTCTGATTCGCTTCTGACAGTATAGCTGTAATGGTCACCAATATAATAGAAGGAAATAATAGTTCCTGTTACATCACCTTCATTAGCATCATCACTGATATCAGCGTCTGATGGCTCGAAGCTAACTGTAACATTGGTTCCAGCTACATTAATAGTCTCGCCGCCTGCAGCCTTAAGAATACCCTCTTCGAAGCTGGCATCAGCATATATATTCTTGTAATCAACCTTACGAACAAGGTCAGCGAACTTAACAGTGATGATACCCTCATCGTTAATGCCTTCAAGCTGGCCCTCATAATGGTTAATACTCATATCATAAGGAATTATATGTATCATATCAGGATCAACATTAAGTCCAACTGTTGTACCTGGTGCGAAATAGTCGAAGCAGTGTACCTCCATCTCATACTGGCCGCACTGAACGAACATTACATAGAATGTGCCCTTGAAGTCACAGCTTGTAACCTGACCAGATAACTGTCCCTTACCAGCCTCAACTACATCAACATCCTCAGGACGAACCACAGCGTCAATCTTAATACCTTTTTCCAGATCATCTACACAAGGGAATACTGCGCCTGCAAATGTAGCTGTAAGCTTGTCACTCATAACACCGTTGAAGATATTACTCTCACCAATGAAGTCTGCAACGAATACGTTGGCAGGCTCATTATAGATATCCTCAGGTGTACCAACCTGCTGAATATTACCATCAGCAATTACTACAACCTTATCAGACATAGTAAGTGCCTCTTCCTGATCATGGGTAACGAAGACAAATGTAATTCCTAGAGTCTTATGCATCTGCTTAAGCTCAAGTTGCATCTCCTTACGCATCTTGGCATCAAGGGCAGATAAGGACTCGTCAAGAAGTAACACCTTAGGTCTGTTAACAACGGCTCTTGCAATTGCAATTCTCTGCTGCTGACCACCTGATAATGTGTTAATGCTTCTCTCCTCGAATCCCTCAAGATCAACAAGCTCAAGAGCTTCCTTAACAAGCTTATCAGTCTCCACCTTGGATACCTTTCTCATCTTAAGTCCGAATGCAATATTCTCATATACATTAAGATGTGGGAAAAGGGCATACTTCTGGAATACTGTATTAATTGGTCTCTTATTAGGTGGAAGAAGTGAAATATCACTATCATCCAATAAAATCTGACCGTCACTAGGCGTATCAAATCCGCCAATCATTCTAAGAATCGTAGTCTTACCACAACCAGAAGGTCCTAAAAGAGTTACAAACTCACCTTCTAAAATCTCCAGGCTTATATCCTCGATAACGTTTGTCTTGCCGTCATAGGATTTCCTGACATTTTTTAGCTCAATAAGCGTTTTCCTGTTTTCCAATTTCTTCTCTCCTCATAAGTTACAATCTTCAAGAAAAGCTGTGCATTATCTATATATAACGCACAGCTTTTTTGAATATATCATTATCTGCCGATAAGTACAATAATACTTCGGTCTTTTATTAACATTTTTTTCAAATTATCCAGTGGCTTCTCTTCTGAGATGTCCTTGCTTGTATCAATTAATACAGACCACTGCTTGTCTTCTGGAATATTTGGTATAGCGAACTCATGTGGTGTCCAGTGCATGTTGACCATGATGTAGATATACTCACCAGATGGCTTCACTCCCTCACGCTTCTTACCGTCAATATTATAAGCGGTGTAATCAGACGCGTACAGCATTGCAAAATGCCTTGTCAGGTCATCAATACTAGTCTTCCAGGCTTCTTCACTGTGTAAGCTTAAGTCCGGAGTACCTATACCACAGTAATCGGTCATTCGGAATGGTCTGTTCATATGAAGAATAGCATTACTCTTACGAAGCTCTATCATCATCTTGGTGAACTCGAAGATATCCTTATGCTTTTCAAGGTCCTTCCAGTTAAGCCATGTCACAGGTCCATCAATACAGTATGGGTTGTTGTTGCCCTTCTGAGAGTTACAGAACTCATCTCCAGCAAGAATCATTGGAGTAGACTGGGATAACATATTGAAAGTGATGGCATTACGCATCTGAATCCTTCTAAGCTTGCTAACGCTCTTCTTGGTTGTAGGTCCTTCAATACCACAGTTCCATGAAGCGTTATACGGATTACCATCCCTGTTATTCTCACCATTGTCTTCATTATGCTTACGGTCGTAGCTAACAAGATCCATAAGTGTGAAACCATTGCAGTTGGTAATGTAATGAACCTTGGATAAGGATTCATCGATTCCCCTCATACCCTCGATGACAGCCGTAACCTGGCCCTCATCGCTCTTAAGGAATCTTCTGAAGTTATACATATAATCATCATTACATATAGCAAGATTTTTGAACTTAGGCTTGCTATAACCATATATATCCCATACTGGGAAGTTATTATATAAGAACTTAGTATCAGCAAGCATTGGCTCTGTGCCAATTATGGTAAGTGGCATATGGTCTCCCATCATATGGAAACCATCAACGTGATACTCTCTTACCCAGTATTTGAAAACCTCCAGAATGTATGCCTGCTTAACCTTATCAGGAAAGTAGAACTGCATCAGAACTTCTATTCCAGCCTTATGGAGCTCTCTTACCATATTCTTGAAAGAGTCAGT
>DCIU01000050.1:1480-6880 GCA_002317245.1 Lachnospiraceae bacterium UBA1718 | reverse complement strand
CTCTTATATCCCCAGTAGTTAAGCTTAGGCTCTGGGCTAGTATAAGCATCCATAGCCTCAATAGCACTTGGAGTAATTGCCTCAAGCTCAACGAATTCATAAGCTGGCATTAATTCAACTGCAGTTATGCCAAGTTCCTTAAGATAAGGAATCTTCTCTACAAGTCCCTCAAAGGTTCCCGGATTCTTAACCTTGCTTGATGGGGACTTAGTGAAGCCTCTTACATGAAGCTGGTAGATAATGGAATCACTAAATTCCTTAACTAATGGTCTGTCCTCATAGTATTCTGTAGCACTACTATCTGCCACAAATGCAGAAGACAGCTTCTGAGGAGTTGTTCCCCACTTCTCGTTACCTATTATCAGTCGTCCGTATGGATCACAGTATTCCTCATCATCCTTAATGAAGGAATATTCTGAATTATCAATATCAATGCCCTCAATCTCAAGGCAGTAGATATTACCAATTCTGTTAGTCTCGTTAAAGTTTACAATATTAGTCTGCTTAGTCTTATGGTTATATATCTTGACGCCAATTGTATCATCTGAATTATGTACAATTGCAATATTCACTCTGCCATTAGGCAGTACGCTGGCACCCAGTGGATAAGGATTACCTGGAATAATTCTAAGTTCGCTCATCGTGGTCTCCTATAATCGAATAATTATTTTGATTTTATCATAATGGCATATATTATTCTATTGATATTTGCACGAGAAATCGGTAGAATCTACTCAACAGAATTCGCTATGGAGGAATTGATTATGGCAAATATGCAGGAACCTAATGAAAGAATGACTGTTGAGCTCGATCTTGACGAAGGAACAGTTACTTGTGAAGTAATTACTATATTGACAGTAGCAAATAAAGATTATATTGCTCTTCTTCCTGATGGCCAGGACCCAGAGGACGAAATGGAAGTATGGTTCTACGGCTACTCAGAGAATCCAGATGATCCAAACGAAGAGCCAGAACTCATCTATATTGAATCAGATGAAGAATACGAAGCAGTTGCCGATGCTTTCGACGAGTATCTCGACGAGTGCGAATTCGACCAGCTTGACTAAATGATATGGGGGGACAGGGACCCCCTATCATTTTCGCGCTAGTGATGAACCTAGGGGACGGGGTCAGANNGACCCCGTCCCCTAGGTTCATTTATATTTTCTATGAGTATATACCTACCAAACGGCCCTCTATATGGCATTTGGTATGCTTTCACATATAAATCTATTGAAGAATTCACATTCCTCAGTATTGCATATATCAGCTTCTTCAAGCTTGCAGTTGATATGGAATACATGGGCAATGTCCGGCCTGTCCTTGCTGCCATATATCTTAAGCTTTGCAGGTACTCCCAGGCTCAGCAAATGTTCATACATCGGCTTAGCATGTTCTAAGAGGAAATCATTCTCACTGCTCATAACGAAGGCTGGTGGAAAATCTCCTGTCATATAGCCACATACATCCATGGTATTTAATAAGGCTTCATCAACCTCTCTAATCCCCTGCTTTATACCAAGATAAATATTAAGTAACTCATCCTTACCATTTTTCACAGCTGTTTTTGCATCATAGAGTCCGCAGTTAAGGCCCACAGCTTTTACCTTCACATCAGGCACTTCAATATCTAACAGACTGGCATAATCCGGGTTAGTTAATATGGTCGCATACTGGCTTGTTAATTGCCCCCCAGCAGAATCACCTACGATAATCATCCTATCCTTATCAACATAGTAATCCTTGCCATTAACTGCCACAAAGGTCATTGCAGCATTAATATCCTCTATTGCAGCAGGGAATATATTCTCAGGCGACAGCCTATAGTTAATATTTACAACCGTGAATCCCTTCATAGCTAAGTTCATACAGTAGTACTGATATAGCTCCTTACTACCATATACCCATCCCCCGCCATGAATATTGAATATCGTTGGCTGAATCCCAGTCGCATCATCTTTTACATATATATCCAGAAGATTGGCTGTCCCATGCGATCCATATGAAATATTATCAAATCTCCTAATATCTTCAGGCGTTGTCAGCCCCTCATCTCTTATGGCATCACCAATTGCCCAATTTGTTCTTATATCTTCGACTACCTTATATTGTTCCATATGTTCAAATCATCCTTTTACTGTTGATGTTTCTTTGCCAAGCAGTTGCATCATCGCTATTGTTACAACCTGATTCAACGATATACCGTTTTCAGCTGCATATTCAGATGCTTTTTCATGTATTTCTGGTGTTGTCCTAACATTAAAGCTACCCGAATATTCTTTCTGAGGTTCCTTACCTATCTTAGCACACAATTCCAGATAATTATCTATGCTGTCACGAAATGAGTTCTCCAGTTCTTCGATTGACCTTCCATGAAAATTCAGTGAATCTGCAAGTCCAAATACTTCACCAATAAATATCTTATCTTCTGCATCATATCCAATTGCTGCTCTATATCCCTTATATTTCATCATATCTGATTTCATGATTAATTCCTTCTTTTTTGCCATAGCTCTAGTGCAACTATTATTTAGTTGCAATTATACCCCTTTCATTTTTATTTTTCAATCGATTATAACGTATTTTGTAAATGACACTCTGACCCCGTCCCCCAGGTTTAAAATGACACTCTGACCCCGTCCCCCAGGTTCATTTTGCGAGCAGGCAGTAGAGGAAGCGGCTGGGTAAAACCGGCTTCGACTTGGTGCCTTTGACGTAGGTGATAATTAGGTGAGTCTTGGCCCTGGTCATAGCTACGTAGAATAAGCGGCGCTCTTCTTCTATCTTGTCGTCGCCAGTGGACTTCTTATGTGGGACGCTGCCCTCGTTGACATGGGGAAGAATTACAGTGTCGAACTCCAGGCCCTTGGAGGCGTGATAGGTCATAACGTGAACTCTAGAATCAGTATAGTCTTCAGTGGAAGTCCCTTCTTTACTAGACTTGGTCTTATCGTCACGGGCTTCAACGTAATTGTGTCCACTATGATTTGAATTCTGCTTCTTTTTTTCGAGCTGGTCCTCATAGGATCTAGCATAGTCATCGAATTCCTTAATAGTCCTGTAGCCTCTTGAGGCCTCCTGAATCCAGTCAGTCACCTGAATATAGTCAGCGTACATATCATCCGACAGGTTACTCTTCATATACTCATCCAGCCTGATTCCCTTACGAATATAATTAATCCCCGAATACAGGTCCATCCCTCCAAGCTTCTTAATCTGATAAGCGAAGGTCTTAATCACATTTACCATGGAGGTCCTGTCCTTATACAATTCACATAGCTCCTCGAAGCTAACTGAATCCCCAACTATCATATCCCGCCTGATATAGCGGCTGGGCTTGTTCATAACAGGGAAAAGATGCTCGACACTAAGTCTGTCGCCATCCAAAGCAAGCATAAGATAGTTTGCGAACACCTTATACCACTCAGTCTTATATGGATTGAAAGCCTTCTCCTCCATAGTGCAGTCAATGCCTGCATTACGAAGAAGCTCCGCATATCTTGAAGCTTCACGATTAGTTCTAAGGAATATAGCTATATCACAGGCAGGCAGTCCCGTGTCTAGCTTTTTCTTAATAAGGCTGACTATCTCCTGATCTTCCTCACTAATGTCTCCAAAGCCCATAAGTTCCACAGGATGCCCCACATTATCTATCTTATCCCCCACAATATTCTTAGCGTATCTCTCCTTGTTCTCAGCAATTACCTTGCCAGCTGCTTCAATGATATTATTTGAGCACCTATAATTAGTGCTCAATCTATACACGGAAGCCTCAGGATACCCATTAATGAAGTCCAGCATAATCTTACTATTGGCACCCCTGAAACCATATATACTCTGGTCGTCGTCTCCACATACCCAGAGATTATTGTTAGGCTCTGCAAGCATACGTACTATATCGTACTGAATGTCATTAATATCCTGATACTCATCTATAAGGATGTACTTATATAGATCACGGTAGTAGTCTAAGATGCCCTCATTTTTGCGGAATAAGTTGCGCACTATAAGCAGCATGTCTTCGAAGTCTATCTTGTTGGCCCCAACCTGCAGATTACGATACTCCCTATAAACCTTGTGGAATTGGTCTCTGGTAATATTGGTCGTACCGCTGTCATAAGCGTATTCCCGCTCGCCTATATTCTTGTAATAGCCCACCTCCTTAAGCACTGCATCAATCAGTTCCGTCTCGGGCTTAGCTATAATGTTAGCAGCTATGAGGGCCTTACGCATCAGCTCTCTCTTGTCACGCAGAGACAGAATATGTGATGTATTGTAATGATACTGTGTGTTAATAATTTGAAAAAATACTGAATGAAAGGTACCGAAATTGACTGGATATACGGTTTCTTCAGTAAGTAGAATAAATCTACTCTGCATCTCGATGGATGCAGCTTTGGAAAAAGTGATGACCAGAATCTCCTCTGGCGGGACATTCAAGTCTTCGATAAGGTATTTGATTCGATTGGTTAATACTCTTGTTTTACCGGATCCGGGTCCCGCAATAACTAGTGCAGGACCCGCTCCGTGTTTAATTGCTAATTTCTGTTCGGGACTGAATGTCAATTAAGCATTTACAGAAGCCTCAAGCTTCTCAATTCCCGCTTTAATTCGAGCGACAGACTCTTCCTTGCCAAGAAGTTCAAGAATCTCTGTTGCTCCAGCTGGTGTCATCTGCTTACCAGATGCAGCTGTTCTGATTGGCCAGAGTACATAACCGTTCTTGTAGCCCTTATCTGCTACATATGTCTGAATGCTTGCGTAAAGAGCATCGTTGCTGTAATCTTCCTGTGCCTCAAGGATAGGAAGAACGTCCTTCAGCACCTCAAGTGAAGTCTCAGCGTTAGTCTTCATCTTCTTATGTGTGTACATCTCCACATCATATTCAGGTACTGCTTCAAAGAAATCAATTAGCGCCGGGATATCTGGGAATACCTCAATTCTTGTCTTAACAAGCTCAGCTACCTTCTTCTTGTCGATATCTCGCTTAATTGTCTCCTCAATATATGGAAGGGCTCTCTCATAGAAAGCATCGAAATCCATCTTCTTAATATACTCGCCATTCATCCACTTGAGCTTAGTATAATCAAAAACTGCAGGCGACTTATTGATATGGCGATAATCAAAGAGCTTTGTCAACTCTTCTAATGAGAATATCTCCTCATTGCAGTCTGTTGGGCTCCATCCAAGGAGGGCAACAAAGTTAACAACTGCCTCTGTTAAGAATCCCTGCTCGATAAGATCTTCGTATGAAGAATGGCCACATCTCTTAGACAGCTTCTGATGACTCTCATCAGTAATAAGTGGACAATGAACATATACTGGAACATCCCAGCCAAAGGCCTCATAGAGACGATTGTACTTAGGTGATGATGACAGGTACTCGTTACCTCTTACTAC
>DCIU01000050.1:0-1330 GCA_002317245.1 Lachnospiraceae bacterium UBA1718 | reverse complement strand
GTTGTTGTTCCTGTATTAGGGTTATTCTGACGAATTACATAAGGCTTACCAGCGGCAAGGTTAGCTTCAACCTCTTCTTTGCTAAGACCTAAGCAGTGCTTGTCATATACATTAATCTCCTTACCAGCTATTGTCTGGTGAAGGGTCTCAAGTCTCTCCTTATCACAGAAGCAGTAATAGGCCTCTCCCTTATCGATAAGCTTCTTGGCATATTCAAGGTAGATACCTGATGCCTGTCTCTCACTCTGTACATATGGTCCAACTCCCTTATCAATGTCTGGACCTTCATCGTGCTTAAGACCTGTCTTTTCAAGAGTTCTGTAGATAATATCAACAGCTCCCTCTACCAGTCTCTCCTGATCTGTATCCTCTATTCTAAGGATAAAGTCTCCGTCCTCATGCTTAGCAATAAGATAAGCGTACAGAGCTGTACGAAGATTACCTACATGCATTCTACCAGTTGGACTTGGAGCAAATCTTGTTCTGATTTTCATAATAAACTCCTATAATTATTCTACTTTTTCCTGATTAATGTGAGGCTTAGGAAGTCTGCTCTCAGCAGCTGCCTTAAACTCTGCAACATTCTTCTGAGCAAGTGGTATCGCAATATTAGTACCAGCACCAGCTATACAGCCACCTGGACATGCCATACCCTCAATCAGACAGCCTTTTTTCTTACCAGCCTTGGCAAGAAGTAATGCCTTCTTACACTCAGCCAGGCTCTCTGCATGTTCAATGTTAACCTCTACATCAGGATAATATTCTCTAATAACCGCTTCAATGGCTCCGGCAACACCACCAGCCACACCGTATCCACGTCCTGCACCAGTTGCATCATTCATCTCTTCTGGCACTTCAATATCAGCAGGAATAATTCCCTTGGCCTCAAACATACCAGTTAACTCTTCAAATGTAATAACAAAGTCTACATCCGATCTGACTGTTCTTCTTGAAGCCTCAAGCTTCTTGGATGCACATGGTCCAATGAATACGACTCTTGCATCAGGATGCTCTTCCTTGATTACTCTGGCCGTAGCAACCATTGGAGTAAGTGCATTGGAAATACTTCCGATTGTCTCTGGGAAGAACTTCTTGGCAAGCACTGACCAGCTAGGACAGCATGATGTCAGAAGGAATGGAAGCTCACCAGTAGCAACCTCTTCTACATAGTGCTTAGCCTCTGTCATAGCGCCCATATCAGCACCAATCGCTGTCTCATATACAGCCGAGAATCCAAGATCAAGCAATGCCTTCTTGAACTTGGCGGGTGTTACGTCAGGGCCAAACTGTCCAACGAAGGCAGGTGCTACCTGTGCAATTATCTCTCCAC
>DCIU01000069.1:14176-14382 GCA_002317245.1 Lachnospiraceae bacterium UBA1718 | reverse complement strand
TAACTCATCACCTGCTTCAAGAACAACACCGTCAAGAACCTTGATACGAGAACCGTATGGGATAAGGTATGCCTTCTGCTCACCTGTCTCCTCGTTAGTAATAACGATCTCGCGCTTCTTCTTAGTATCTCTGATCTCAACCTTACCACCGAACTCAGCGATAATAGCAAGTCCCTTAGGTTTACGAGCTTCGAAAAGCTCTTCTA
>DCIU01000069.1:12717-14025 GCA_002317245.1 Lachnospiraceae bacterium UBA1718 | reverse complement strand
CACTTAGAACAGATTCCTGAATGTGAATGACATGTAAGGATTGTACGAATCTTAACTTCTTCTATTCCATTGTCAATGATCTTCTTAGCTCTTGATGGAGTAATCATATGATTCTTCTTAACGATTACATTACCATCATTGTCCTTGATCTCCTCACAAGAATATCTTCCTGTGATACGGTCCTTAAGACCTTCGATCATTTCCTTACCATTTGTGAAGGCCTTAACCTTCATTCCGTAGATATCATCTCTGCCTTCGCAGCAATCCATCTCACGGATGATAAGTTCCTGAGATACGTCAACCATTCGACGTGTCAGGTAACCAGAGTCGGCTGTACGAAGAGCTGTATCTGAAAGTCCCTTACGAGCACCATGAGCTGACATGAAATACTCGAGTACGTCAAGACCCTCACGGAAGTTAGACTTGATAGGAAGCTCGATTGTACGACCTGTTGTATCAGCCATAAGTCCACGCATACCTGCAAGCTGCTTGATCTGCTGGTTAGAACCACGGGCTCCTGAGTCAGCCATCATGAAGATGTTGTTGTACTTATCAAGACCATCAAGAAGTTCCTTAGTAAGTCTTCCATCGATCTCGTTCCATGTATCAACTACTGCTCTGTAACGCTCTTCTTCTGTTACAAGACCTCTACGGAAATCGCTAGCGATCTTATCAACTGTAGCCTGAGCCTCTGCAAGGAGTTCTGGCTTAGAAGCAGGTACTGTCATATCTGAAATAGATACTGTCATAGCTGCTCTTGTTGAATACTTGTAACCTGTAGCCTTAATATCATCAAGTACCTCTGCTGTTACAGATGCACCATGTGTATTAATTACGTTCTCAAGAAGCTTCTTTAACTGCTTCTTGCCTACATGGAAGTCAACCTCAAGTAATAACTCATTACCTGGAATTGTTCTATCCACATATCCAAGATCCTGTGGAAGGATCTCATTGAAGAGGAATCTACCAAGAGTTGATTCAACAATTCCTGTCTTCTCTACTCCATCAATTTCCTTAGTCACTCTAACCTTAATACGTGAATGAAGTGTAATTACCTTATTCTCGTAAGCGAGGATTGCCTCGTTAAGGTTCTTGAAGCACATTCCCTCACCTGGCTCAGCATACTTATCGCCAACAGAGAATCCTCTCTCCTGTGTAAGATAGTAGATACCAAGAACCATATCCTGTGAAGGAACAGCTACTGGACCACCGTCTGAAGGCTTAAGTAAGTTGTTAGGTGACAGAAGTAAGAATCTACACTCTGCCTGCGCTTCAACCGAAAGTGGAAGATGAACAGCCATCTGGTCA
>DCIU01000069.1:12381-12592 GCA_002317245.1 Lachnospiraceae bacterium UBA1718 | reverse complement strand
TTAACATAACTGGATGCTCCTTAATTACTTCTTCGAGAACATCCCATACACATGTATCGAGTCTCTCAACAAGCTTCTTAGCATTCTTAATATTCTGTGAGATGCCACGGCTTACAAGCTCCTTCATAACGAAAGGCTTGAATAACTCAATAGCCATCTCCTTAGGAAGACCACACTGGTAGATCTTAAGCTCTGGACCAACTACGATAAC
>DCIU01000069.1:12051-12272 GCA_002317245.1 Lachnospiraceae bacterium UBA1718 | reverse complement strand
GCTCTATTACCAGGTCCTGTTACAGGACGTCCACGTCTACCATTATCAATAAGAGCATCTACAGCTTCCTGTAACATTCTCTTCTCATTACGTACGATAATGTCAGGTGCACCGAGCTCTAAGAGTCTCTTAAGACGGTTATTACGGTTAATAATTCTTCTATAGAGATCATTAAGATCTGATGTGGCAAATCTACCACCATCAAGCTGAACCATAGGACG
>DCIU01000069.1:10298-12045 GCA_002317245.1 Lachnospiraceae bacterium UBA1718 | reverse complement strand
AGATCTGGTGGGATAACTGGAATAGCATCCATAATCATCCATGCTGGATCATTGCCTGACTCCTTGAAAGCCTCAACAACTTCAAGTCTCTTAATAATCTTAGCTCTCTTCTGGCCTGTTGATTCCTCAAGACCAGTTCTAAGCTCTTCTGATTCCTTATCAAGGTCGATAGCATTAAGCAGTTCCTTGATAGACTCAGCGCCCATACCAACACGGAACTTATTGCCCCATGTCTCTCTGGCATCGCTATATTCCTTCTCTGAAAGTACCTGCTTGTACTGAAGATCAGTATCGCCAGCATCAAGTACAATATATGATGCGAAGTAGAGTACCTTCTCTAACACTCTTGGTGAAAGGTCTAAGATAAGACCCATACGGCTTGGGATGCCCTTGAAGTACCAGATATGAGATACAGGAGCTGCGAGCTCAATGTGTCCCATTCTCTCTCTACGAACATTAGCCTTTGTAACCTCAACACCACAACGGTCACAGATTACACCCTTATAACGGATTTTCTTATACTTACCACAATGACATTCCCAGTCCTTGCTTGGTCCAAAAATCTTCTCACAGAACAGACCATCTCTCTCTGGCTTAAGTGTTCTGTAATTGATTGTCTCAGGCTTGGTTACCTCACCTCTTGACCACTCTCTGATTCTTTCAGGTGAAGCGAGACCAATCTGAATGGCATCAAATGTCATTGGTTGATATGATTCCTGCTTTAATACAGCCATTTTACTCCTCCAGTCGCGAGCGATTATTGCTCGGATACATTACTCCTCATCTTCTGCAGCTTCAACAAAATCATCTTCTGCACTAGTCAGATCTCCGTCTTCGTTGAATTCCTGCTTCTGATAACCGTGAGCTGAGAATGATTCATCCTCTCGATTACGTCTGTCATCGCCAATAAGGCTATTGATAGACTTGAAATCAGTCTCTGTATAATCAACAGATTCCATAATCTGGACTTCGTCTCCAGCCTCATCAAGAACTCTTACATCAAGACCAAGTGACTGAAGCTCCTTAAGCATAACCTTGAATGACTCAGGGATACCTGCTTCTGGAACGTTCTCGCCCTTAATGATTGCTTCGTAAGTCTTAACACGACCAATTACGTCGTCGGACTTAACTGTCAGAATCTCCTGAAGTGTGTATGATGCACCGTATGCTTCGAGGGCCCATACCTCCATCTCTCCGAATCTCTGACCACCGAACTGAGCCTTACCACCAAGTGGCTGCTGTGTAACGAGTGAGTAAGGACCTGTAGAACGAGCATGGATCTTATCGTCAACAAGGTGGTGGAGCTTCAGGTAGTGCATGTGTCCGATAGTTACTGGACTATCGAAGAACTCACCTGTACGACCATCGCGAAGTCTTACCTTACCATCTCTTGAAAGAGGAACACCCTTCCACAGTTCTCTGTGATCTCTATTCTCTGACAGATAATCCATTACCTCTGGTAACAGCTCTGCCTTATGCTTCTTCTCGAACTCTTCCCAGCTTAAGTTAACGTAATCGTTAGCAAGGTCCAGAGTATCCATAATGTCTGCCTCGTTAGCTCCATCAAAGACTGGTGTAGCAACGTTGAAGCCAAGCGCTCTTGAAGCAAGACTTAAGTGGATCTCAAGTACCTGTCCGATATTCATACGGGAAGGTACGCCGAGTGGGTTAAGTACGATATCAAGTGGACGTCCGTTTGGAAGGAATGGCATATCCTCAACTGGAAGTACACGTGAAACTACACCCT
>DCIU01000069.1:10031-10263 GCA_002317245.1 Lachnospiraceae bacterium UBA1718 | reverse complement strand
GCCATCTTATCACCAACAGAGATCTTTCTCTTCTGAGCGATGTAGATTCTTACTGACTGGTTAACACCTGGTGATAACTCATCACCATTCTCTCTTGAGAATACCTTAGCATCAACAACGATACCGTACTCACCGTGAGGAACCTTAAGGGAAGTATCTCTTACTTCTCTAGCCTTCTCACCGAAGATAGCTCTAAGGAGCTTCTCCTCTGCAGTAAGCTCTGTCTCTCCCT
>DCIU01000069.1:9063-10012 GCA_002317245.1 Lachnospiraceae bacterium UBA1718 | reverse complement strand
ACCTTACCAACAAGGATATCACCGGCACGTACTTCAGCACCGATTCTGATGATACCTCTGTCATCAAGATCCTTAAGAGCTTCTTCACCAACACCTGGTACGTCTCTTGTAATCTCTTCAGGTCCGAGCTTAGTATCTCTAGCTTCTGCCTCGTATTCTTCTATATGAATTGATGTATATACATCATCCTGTACAAGTCTCTCACTAAGGAGAACAGCATCCTCGTAGTTGTAACCTTCCCATGTCATGAAACCGATAAGAGGGTTCTTACCAAGAGCAAGCTCACCACCGCTTGTTGAAGGACCGTCAGCAATAACCTGACCTGCTTCAATGTGGTCACCCTTAACTACGATTGGCTTCTGATTGTAACAGTTAGACTGGTTAGAACGTGTGAACTTAGCTACTGGATATACCATATCCTCGCCGTCGTCGCTCTTAACTCTGATCTCATTAGAGCATACATATGTAACTGTACCAGCCTTAGTTGCAACAACAGCTACACCTGAGTCAACTGCTGCCTTAACTTCCATACCTGTACCAACTACAGGAGCCTCTGTGATCATAAGAGGTACTGCCTGACGCTGCATGTTAGATCCCATGAGGGCACGGTTAGCATCGTCATTCTCAAGGAATGGAATAAGAGCTGTAGCAACTGAGAATACCATTCTAGGCGATACGTCCATGTAATCGAACATAGCCTTTGGATATTCCTGTGTCTCTTCTCTATAACGACCAGCTACTGAGTTACGAACGAAATGACCATCTGCATCAAGCTGTTCATTAGCCTGAGCTACATGGTAGTTATCTTCCTCGTCAGCTGTCATGTATACTACTTCATCTGTTACAACTGGATTCTTAGGGTCAGTCTTATCAATTTTTCTAAATGGTGCCTCTACGAATCCGTACTCATTGATTCTTGCGAAAGAAGCAAGTGAGTTAATAAGACCGA
>DCIU01000069.1:0-8917 GCA_002317245.1 Lachnospiraceae bacterium UBA1718 | reverse complement strand
TTGTTCTGATCCATGAACTGTGACAGCTGTGATGAACCGAAGAACTCCTTAACAGCAGCCTGTACTGGCTTAATATTAATTAGCGCCTGAGGAGATACATCCTCTGTATCATGAGTAGTCATTCTCTCACGTACTACTCTCTCAAGTCTGCTAAGACCTATTCTGTACTGATTCTGCAACAGCTCACCAACGGCACGGATACGTCTGTTGCCAAGGTGGTCAATATCATCATCTTTTCCAATACGATATTCAATATGCATATTGTAGTTAATAGATGCAATGATATCTTCCTTAGTAATATGCTTAGGGATGAGTTCATGAATATTCTTCTGGATTGCATCAGCAAGCTCTTCTGGATCCTGGCCATACTCTGTAATCAGCTGTTCAAGAACTGGATAGTATACTAATTCAGTAACGCCAAGCTCCTTAGGATCGCAATCGATGAAGCTTGTGATGTCAACCATCATATTAGAGAGAACCTTAACGTTCTTCTCCTCTGTCTGAATCCATACAAATGGCACCGCAGCGTTCTGAATCTGATCAGCAAGCTCTGGTGTAACCTTTGTTCCCTTCTCTGCAATTATCTCACCAGAATTAACATCAACAACATCCTCTGCAAGGATCTGGTGACGAATTCTGTTACGAAGCATTAACTTCTTGTTGAACTTATAACGTCCTACCTTAGCTAAGTCATATCTTCTTGCATCGAAGAACATAGCTGTAATAAGACTCTCTGCGCTCTCTACACTGAGAGGCTCACCTGGACGAATCTTCTTATAGAGTTCAAGAAGACCTTCCTGGTAATTAGCAGAAACATCCTTAGTAAATGAAGCCTCAATCTTAGGCTCATCACCAAAGAGCTCTCTAATCTCTTCATTAGTACCAATACCAAGGGCACGAATAAGAACTGTAACAGGTACCTTACGTGTTCTATCTACTCTTACATAGAATACGTCATTAGCATCTGTCTCATACTCTAACCATGCACCACGATTAGGGATAACCTGGCAAGAGAATAATTCCTTACCAATCTTATCATGAGAGATTGTATAGTATATTCCTGGTGAACGCACCAACTGGCTAACTATAACTCGCTCTGCACCGTTGATTACAAAAGTACCAGTCGCTGTCATAAGTGGAAGATCGCCCATGAAAATCTCATGCTCGCTAATCTCTTCCTTCTCCTTATTATAGAGACGAACCTTAACCTTCAGTGGAGCAGCGTAAGTGGCATCACGCTCCTTACACTTCTCAATAGAATACTTTGCTTCATCCTTACACAACACGAAGTCAACAAATTCAAGGCTTAAGTGGCCGCTGTAATCTGCGATTGGAGAAATATCTGCAAATACTTCCTTAAGACCTTCCTTAAGGAACCACTCATAGGAGTCCTTCTGGACCTCAATGAGATTTGGCATCTCCAAAACTTCCTTCTGTCGTGAATAACTCATACGTACCTTTTGACTGCCGTAAGTCGGTCGTATTCTGTTCTTTTCCATTGACATTCACCCCGTTCTTTTTAATAATGCGCGAACTTTGTCGCATACCACACCACAATAGTGCATTTTCCATTGTACGACAAGGCAAATATCTGTGTCAAGGGGATTTTTAACTGATTTCGTAAAACTTTTTTGATCGTTTTTTGTTAATTATTTGATGTGTTACAAAAAAAGAGATTTCAAAAATAATGACACCGGGAACAATCTCGTTCCCAGTGTCTAATTATTTGTCTAAATGACTTATCTAATAGGTTTAAATTACTTAAGAGTAATCTTAGCGCCAACTTCCTCAAGTCTCTTCTTAAGGTCCTCAGCCTCTGCCTTAGAAGCAGCTTCCTTGATCATCTTAGGAGCTGAATCTACGAGATCCTTAGCTTCCTTAAGACCAAGACCTGTTGCCTCACGAACAACCTTGATAACCTTAACCTTCTCAGCACCAACTTCTGTAAGCTCTACATCGAACTCATCCTTCTCCTCAGCAGCTGCTGCTGCGCCTGGAGCTGCTGCTACTACAACGCCTGCTGCTGCAGATACGCCGAACTCTTCCTCACAAGCCTTAACAAGATCGTTAAGCTCTAATACTGTTAATTCCTTGATAGCATCAATAATTTCTGCTGTTGTTAACTTTGCCATGATAATGACTCCTTTCAAAAAGTATTGCAGGACAAACCTGCTTAGTTAATTTCTTAGTAAGTTAGAAGCTAATTAAGCCTCTGTTGTCTCAGCAGGTGCTTCTGCCTCTGCTGCTGGTGCCTCCTCTGCTGCTGGAGCTGCTTCCTCTACTGGAGCTGCTTCTGCTGCTGGAGCTGCCTCGCCTGCACCACCTTTTTCAGCCAGCTGATTCATGCAACGAGCGAAGTTAGCGATAGGTGACTGCATACTGCCAAGTAATCTTGAAAGTAATTCTTCACGTGATGGGATATCAGCGATTGTCTGCATTCCTGCAGCATCATATAATGTTCCCTCAACTACGCCAGCCTTAATCTCGAGCTTTGGAGCTGTCTTAGCGAACTTAGCAATTACTCTTGCAGGAGCTGTAGCGTCTGTATCAGAGATAGCAATAGCGCTTGGTCCCTCAAGGTAAGGAGCAAGTGACTCGAAGTCAGTGCCCTTGAATGCAAAGTTCATCATTGTGTTCTTGTAAACCTTGTAGTTAACACCAGCTTCACGTAATGTCTTACGAAGCTTTGTATCCTGCTCAACTGTAAGTCCACGATAGTCAACAAGTACTACTGACTGTGCGTCCTTAATAGCTGCAGAAATCTCTTCAACTACAGGCTTCTTGATTTCAATCTTTGCCATTTTGTTCCTCCTATTAGATTTCTTGCCGAATAGAAGTATCAGAATAAAAAAATCCTTCTATCACAAAGACAGAAGGATTGTATCAATCTAAGATTCCATTCCTCGGTAGGGGCTTATGCATTACTGGCTGACATTCTGTCAGCTAACCTACTGTCTTCGGCACAGAGGATATATTAGCATAGCCCTATGGAATATGTCAACACTTATTTTTTACTTATATAGCCATCCCCATCAATCAATACATTAGGTGAAATGGACTGCATGTAATTCAGTATTCTCGTTTTTTCACTATCTGTTACGATATTGGTGCGGCAGCCCTTCTGAACAGCCGGAATGAACTGTACGCTCATAAGATTACCAGCTGTATCAAAGGTTGTCTGGAGCATTCCCGTGTCCAGTTCCTTGGAGTTGAACCAGTAATTGCCAAGGCTGTAAATAATCGGTACATCCCCGATGTAGTCCAGCTTCTGTAGTATGTGAGGATGGTCTCCTATGATTACATCGGCTCCAGCGCTTGCAAGCTTGGGAGCCAGATCCAGCTGCGCCCAGTCCGGAGCAACTTCCAGCTCAGTCCCCCAGTGGATATAGGCTATTACCACATCACTGCATTCGGCGGCTTCCTTAACCACATCACAGACCTTATCGTTATACCAGCAGCGGAAGGTACCAGCACTAGTCTCTGTTGCGCCCTTGGTATCAGGATTGTCCTGTCTCTCAATCTGAGTGGCCGATACGATTGCAATTCTCATATCATTGGCAATGAAGTATACAGGCTTGATGGCTTCTTCTATATTAATGCCTGCTCCCACAAATGGCATGCCGGCATCATTAAGTGTGTCAATTGTGTCTAAGAGAGAGACCTCGCCATAATCATAAGTATGGTTGTTGGCTATGGATACTACATCTGCTCCCATGTCAAAAATGTATGAGACATTGTCAGGATCGGACCTGAAGGTGTACTCCTTGCCCGGGGTTGGCTCTCCTCTCCTCGTATATGTGAACTCATTATTCACCATGAATATATCAGCTTCACGCATTGTAAATAATGTATTCTCATCAAAGGCTGTAGAGATATCCCCTCCTCGATTCTTCAGGGTCTCAAGGTTGGCGTATCCAGATGCCAGTCCCACATCACCCGCGAAGAGAAGTGTAACCTGGTCAGGATATACACAGTCCTTCTCATATATCTTATTCTCTCTACAGTAGTCCTCATCTGATAAGAGAGCACCATATCTGGATGTGTCTACCTCTTCTGCCTCTGCAGCTTCCGTGGCTGCGGCCTCCGCTGCCAGTGCGGCTTCATCAGATTTCTTCTTATTGTAGGCGTCGTAGTCTATGGCCTCACCATAGTAGATGTTGCTCTCTGTTTCTGTTTTTCCATCATCACCCTTAAGGGCACCAAATTTGTCAATGGCTTTGGCAATGAGCGCCGTGGTCTTCGATGAACCCGGGTTACCCTGGGCTGCTTCCTGCCTGTACTTCAATATAGATGCGACAAGAAAGAGTACTAATGTGCCTACAACAAGAGTAGTCACAAGCGACTTCACAAAGACCATGACCTTCTTCTTATGCTGGCGCTTCTTAGCATAGTATCTCTCGCTGAAGAGTTCCTCATCAGTGTATTGGTAAGGGCTCTTGCCGGAATTCGTCTGACTGTTTGCATTCTGTCGGGAGTAACTCTGGCTATAGTTGTTGTTCCTGGCGTTATTCTGTTGGTTGTGTGAATTGCTTCTCTTATCTGCCATCAGTGGATTCTTTCTAAATTATGACATCAGCGAATGTTTGCTCATGTCCTTCTCTTGAAAATTATAACATATTTTCTCTTATTTTTAGAAAAGCATACCTTTTGGCTGTTTCAGGGCGTTTGGTAGGTTTTAAGCACAGAAAAGCCAGGGCAGGTAGGGGCAGCGACAGCCAGATAGGGGGGCCAGCGATAGCCAGAGGCTGTCGCGGTGAGCGCGCGGTATTGAAAAAGCTAAGTTCTAATAGCGGCAAGCGCACATTTCATGTGCAAAAAACAAAAAGAAGCAGAAATCTTCATAAATGAGATTTCTGCTTCTTTATTGTTTTACCTTAATGCTTGCCGCAATTAGAACTTAGCTGTAGATACCTTTACGCCAGGTCCCATTGTACATGCAAGTGTGATGCTCTTAAGGTACTGGCCCTTAAGTGCTGATGGCTTAGCCTTAACGATAGCAGCGAGAATAGCATCGAAGTTCTCCTGGAGCTGCTGCTCAGAGAATGATACCTTACCTACTGGAACGTGAATGATGTTAGCCTTGTCAAGACGGTACTCAATCTTACCAGCCTTAATATCAGCAATAGCCTTAGTAACATCCATTGTTACTGTGCCTGCCTTTGGATTAGGCATAAGACCCTTAGGTCCGAGAACCTTACCAAGACGTCCAACAACGCCCATCATATCAGGTGTAGCAACTACTACGTCGAAGTCGAACCAACCACCCTGAATCTTAGGGATAAGGTCCTCACCACCAACGAAGTCAGCGCCTGCTGCCTGTGCTTCATCAAGCTTAGTACCCTTAGCGAATACTAATACTCTTACTGTCTTACCAGTTCCGTTTGGAAGGACAACGGCACCACGGACCTGCTGGTCTGCGTGACGTCCATCACAACCTGTACGGATGTGTAACTCAACTGTCTCATCAAACTTAGCGCTTGCTGTCTTCTTAACAACGCCAATAGCCTCTGCTGGCTCATACTGAATAGAGCGATCTACTAATTTAGCAACCTCGCTATACTTCTTACCATGCTTCATGTTAGCTTCCTCCTAAATTAATATTAATCCTCTACTGTAATACCCATTGATCTAGCTGTACCAGCGATCATGCTCATAGCAGCCTCAATGCTTGCAGCGTTAAGATCTGGCATCTTAAGCTCTGCGATCTCACGGAGCTTATCCTTAGAGATCTTTGCAACCTTAGTCTTGTTAGGAACACCTGAACCTGACTTAATGTTACATGCCTTCTTAAGTAATACAGCAGCTGGTGGAGTCTTAGTAATGAAGCTAAAACTTCTGTCTGCATAAACTGTAATAACAACAGGAATGATTACGTCACCCTTATCTGCTGTTACTGCGTTGAACTGCTTAGTGAATTCAACGATGTTAACACCATGCTGACCAAGTGCTGGTCCAACTGGTGGTGCAGGTGTTGCCTTGCCGGCAGGAATCTGCAACTTAATATAACCTTCAACTTTCTTTGCCATGATTGGCTCCTCCTATAAAATATATATTGTGGTCTGAGTTATAGGTGCTCTACCACTTGATCAACAGGACTATCCTGTAAATCACCATTTCAATCTTAAGTGTCCCCACCCTAGGGCAATCTTAAGAGCGTGTCGCATCGACACATATTACATCCAGCAAAAGTGAATGCAACTTACTTACATCTTACGTACTTCCTCGAATCCAATCTCAACTGGAGTCTCACGACCGAACAGTTCGACATTAATAGTAGCTGTCTGCTTACCATTATCGATTCTCTGTACCTTACCGACTGTATCCTTCCAAGCGCCTGCAACAACAACGATTGTATCGCCTTCTACGAAGTCAATAGTAACATTCTCAGTCTTAATTCCGAGTGGCTTCATCTCAGCCTCTGTAAGAGGTACTGGCTTGCTTCCTGGTCCAACGAATCCTGTTACACCACGAGTATTTCTTACCACATACCATGTCTCGTCATTCATAATCATGTTAACAAGAACATAACCTGGGAACAACTTCTTCTGTACAGTCTTACGTGTACCGTTCTTAACCTCTACTACTTCCTGCATAGGTACGCGTACCTCAAGGATCTGCTCCTGAAGTTCACGATTAACAATAGTCTTGTCAAGATCGGCTTTAACTTTATTCTCATATCCTGAATAGGTATGAGCAACATACCATTTAGCTTCTGACATCTTTTAACCTCGCTTACCTTAGCCTCTGCATCTATTACATAGATAACAGATTAACACCATACTGTAATCCTGTATCAAGTAATGTAATTACAAGACCCAATACAACTGTAATAACTACTACAGCAATTGTCTGCTTAGTGAGCTGGTCCTTGTTAGGCCATGTGATCTTATTCCACTCAGCCTTAACACCTGTCCAAAAGCTTGGCTTATTATCATTCTTAGCAGAATTAGCCATTACTTTGTCTCCTTATGTAATGTGTGAGCCTTACAGAATCTACAGTACTTCTTTGTCTCCATACGATCTGGATGAAGCTTCTTCTCCTTTGTTGTATTGTAGTTACGCTGCTTGCACTCTGTACATGCTAATGTTATCTTAGTACGCATTTTTCTACCTCCAAGCGTTTATTTGCATTAAATTATCGCATAAAAAAAAGACCTTTACGCCTCGTTAAACCAATATAGCATAGGCGATGGTCCTGCGTCAACAGATTATTTTAGATTTTTTCAGGTTTTTAGGGGCCTGGCCTGGCCTCTTACAAAATAAAGCCAAACGCCTTTCTCCCTATACTATATATAGAAGAAAAGCGTCTAGCAATATGAGTTAAACATCATTCCCGCGTAAGCACTTGCCACATATGGGCTAGAGAAGTTCTTACCAGGATTCTTATATTCGACTACAGTCTTATTGAGGTATGATACCGGATTAAGGGAAACCTCTCTGCTCTTACGTACCATAGCTCCCGAGAACTGCTTAAGGGACGAAACGGTTGTCTCCATATCCTCTGACAGGATTGCCTTCTCTAACTTATCGTTATCGACATCCATCGTTCCTTCCCGGTTAGTAGTGATTCCCAGCTTACTCATCTGTTCGGAATAGAGACCTGCAATTCCACGCATCTCTCTTACCAGATGGCTGCTTCCTGCCTGTGATTCATTGTATCTGGCCATAGCCCTAATGAACTGGTTATAACCACCAATAAGATTATTAATATTCTCAAGTGCCGCCTCAGTATCAGGCTTAACACCAATTGTAGCCTTTATTCCCTCTTCAGGGCTTACACCATTAAGAGTGATCTCGAACTCCTTCTCTAATACGAAGGAATTAGATGAAGCTTCTGCTTCCTCTCCATTAATTGTGAACCTGGCGTTACTAGCTTCTCTGACAACATGGTTAATTCCCAGGTAATCAACCGAATTATTACCGAAGCCTTCACCAGAATCAGCTATATTGAATACCTTGGTCTTCTCACCAAGTCTGATACCTACTCGTTCTGATTCAATACGAAGACTGCTGTTACCTTCACCATCTTCTTCCACACTGGCCTTCAGACCAATATTAGAATTGTTAATCAGTCTGCTAAGTCTGTTCTGTACGTCGAAGTTGGTATCACCTTCACGTATACTATACTGGAACTCATATCCCTGATCATTTACTGACAGATCAAACTTATAATCTGTTGCTGGAAGCCCCATCTCATCCTTAGGAAGGAATCTACCCATATTAACCTGGGACTCAGCAAGTGACTGGACTTCTATCTCATAGGTAGGAATCTCTTTCTCAACACTCTCGATGCCATCAGGATTCTCCTCTGATGTGTCCATATCCTGACCTATATATACAGCAGATGCAATATTCTCATTAGAAGAATATGCAATCTTACCATCAAGGCTTGCACTCTCAGCGTCACCAACAACGGACGCAATAGTATTCTGCAGAAGTCTACTCTCTTCCTTAATTCCAATAATATATTCGTTAGTATCAGGGGATCTGTCTATCTTATAGAGAGGCGCGTCCTTGTTGACCTTAGCCATGGAATTAGTGATACCACGAAGTTCACTCTTCTTGTGAGTATCATAACGGCTATCGCTCTTCTTAGGCGCATACGTTGTAAGATATTGATTATAGATTGAATTCAGTGCCATTGAATATGCCATATCCGTGCCCCTCCTTTCTTCCATGATAAGAGTTACTAATCCCTGTACAGGCATCCGCAGTAGTAAACTCACTTCCTTGTGAGCATAGTCCTACTTATCCATATTCATGCTAGTATTACATGTACAACGTAACACAGGGCTGACAACCATGTCAACCCTGCTAATAAATATTCTTAAAAGTTGCACAATTAACGCATTTCCATGCATTTTCTTAATTGCACCCTGCCTTCAAGCCTTCAATCATTCAATTAGTCATCGAGAAC
>DCIU01000008.1 GCA_002317245.1 Lachnospiraceae bacterium UBA1718 | reverse complement strand
CTACTAACAGGAACCCAAGATCAACGGTAGGTACTGTTACTGAGATATACGACCATTTCAGACTTCTCTATGCCAGAGTTGGTACACCACACTGTCCTCAGTGTGGCAAGGTTATTGCCAAGCAGACAATAGACCAGATGGTGGATCAGATTATGGAGCTTCCCGAGGGTACCAAGCTACAGATTCTGGCTCCTGTCGTGCGAGGCAAGAAGGGTCGCCATGAGAAGGTGTTGGAGAGCGCAAGGAAGAGCGGCTATGTACGTGTCAATGTAGATGGCAATATGTATGACCTTTCGGAGGATATAGAACTCGACAAGAATATTAAGCATAATATTCAGATTGTTGTAGATAGAGCAGTAGTACGTGAGGGTATGGAGGCTCGTCTTGCGGATTCCCTGGAGAATGCCATTGGACTGGGTAACGGACTGGTAGAAGTAGACGTAGTAGATGGGGATGTGCTTACATTCTCGGATTCCTTCGCCTGTGTGGACTGTGGAATCAGTATAACGGAGATAGAGCCAAGAAGCTTCTCCTTCAACAATCCATTTGGTGCCTGCCCAGAGTGTGCTGGTCTTGGCTATAGAATGGAGTTCAACCCTGAACTTCTAATTCCAGACAGGACTCTCAGTATTCATGAGGGTGCAATCTCATGTATGGGATGGCAGTCATCCCATAAGCCAGGAAGCTTTACCTATGCCATGCTTGAGGCACTGGCTAAGAACTATAAGTTCTCTCTTGATACACCATTTAATAAGCTGCCACAGGACATTCAGGATCTGCTTATTCATGGCAAGGGTACAAGAGAAGTAATCGTTCATTATGAGGGTCAGCGAGGTGTAGGTGATTACCCTACAGTATATGAAGGCCTTATTAAGAATATGATGCGCAGGTACAGAGAGACCTTCTCCGATACCATGAAGCAGGAATATGAGGAGTATATGAGCATTACCCCTTGTCCTGTATGTAAGGGTATGAGACTTAAGCAGGAATCTCTTGCTGTAACGATTAATGACAAGAACATCTTCGAGCTTACATCACTGTCCATTTCTGATCTTCAGAAGTTCCTTAATAATCTTGAGCTTACAGAGACTCAGAAGATTATTGGCAAGCAGGTACTTAAGGAGATTAACGCCAGAGTTGGCTTCCTTATGGATGTAGGTCTTGACTATCTGACTCTTGGAAGATCTGCTTCCTCTCTGTCTGGTGGTGAGGCCCAGAGAATACGTCTTGCAACACAGATTGGTTCAGGCCTTATGGGAGTATGCTATATCCTTGATGAGCCTAGTATCGGTCTTCATCAGAGGGATAATGACAAGCTGCTTGGTACTCTTAAGCATCTGCGAGACCTTGGTAATACACTGCTGGTGGTTGAGCATGATGAGGATACCATGAGGGCTGCGGACTTTATCGTAGATATAGGGCCAGGAGCTGGAAGCCACGGCGGTGAGGTTGTGGCAGCAGGTACTGTAGAAGATATCATGAAGGTACCAGAGTCCATAACAGGACAGTACTTAAGCGGCAAGCTTAAGATTGCTGTACCGGATAAGAGACGAGTGCCTAAGAGCTTCTTAACTGTTCATGGTGCCAGAGAGAATAATCTTAAGAACATAGATGTTGATATTCCTATTGGAGTGTTTACCTGCGTTACAGGTGTATCAGGTTCTGGCAAGAGTTCCTTAGTTAATGAGATTCTTCATAAGAGTCTTGCCAAGACCCTTAACAGAGCACGTACTATTTCGGGAGATCATGATTCCATTACTGGAATAGAGAGCCTGGATAAGATAATAGATATTGATCAGTCTCCTATTGGTAGAACACCAAGATCTAACCCTGCCACATATACAGGAATGTTTGATCTCATAAGAGACTTATATGCAACAACTCCTGACGCTAAGGCTAAGGGATTCAGCAAGGGACGATTCTCCTTCAATGTTAAGGGAGGCAGATGCGAGGCCTGCTCGGGAGATGGAATTGTTAAGATAGAGATGCACTTCCTGTCTGACGTATATGTGCCCTGTGAGGTATGTAAGGGCAAGAGATACAACAGAGAGACTCTGGATGTTAAGTACAAGGGCAAGAATATCTTCGATGTACTTGATATGACTGTTGAAGAGGCACTGACCTTCTTCGAGAACGTACCTAAGATATATAAGAAGGTTAAGACCTTATACGATGTGGGTCTTGGATATATTAAGTTGGGACAGCCATCAACTACCTTATCAGGTGGTGAGGCCCAGAGAATTAAGCTTGCTACAGAGCTTAGCCGTTCTGCTACTGGTAATACCATATACATACTTGATGAGCCTACGACAGGCCTTCATTTCGCAGATGTAGCCAAGTTAATAGAGATTCTTCAGCAGCTTACAGATGCAGGTAATACAGTGGTTGTAATAGAGCATAACCTTGATGTAATTAAGACGGCGGATTATATTGTTGATCTTGGTCCTGAAGGCGGAGATAAGGGGGGAAGGATAATTGCCACAGGAACTCCAGAGGAAGTAGCCGGGGTTAGCAAGTCTTACACGGGACAATATATCAAGAAGATGCTAAAGAATTAAAATAGAATACCGATATACATAATAGAACGCATGGAAGCGCAATTTGGGAAGGACCCTTTGCAGTGAGCCTGCGTTCTATTTTTTCATATCCCCTTTATTAATAGGCATAAATCGTATATAATATATGCGTATTTTTATGTTCAATTACCACGAAAGGGGTTAAATATATGCAGGCAACAGATATAGGAATTGATTTAGGTACTGCCAGTATTCTTGTATATATCCGAGGCAAAGGAGTAGTTCTTAAGGAGCCTTCGGTTGTAGCATTTGATAGAGATACTAACAAGATTAAAGCGATTGGTGAAGAGGCCAGACTTATGCTTGGTCGTACACCTGGCAACATTGTTGCTGTACGTCCTCTTAGACAGGGTGTTATCTCAGATTACACTGTTACTGAGAAGATGATGAAGTACTTTATTCAGAAGGCAGTTGGTAGAAGAAGCTTACGTAAGCCACGTATCGCAGTTTGTGTACCAAGTGGTGTTACAGAAGTAGAGAAGAAGGCTGTTGAAGATGCTACATATCAGGCAGGTGCCAGAGAAGTAGCTATCATTGAGGAGCCTATAGCAGCAGCAATCGGTGCAGGAATTGATATTTCCAAGCCATGCGGCAATATGATTGTTGATATCGGTGGTGGTACAACTGACGTAGCTGTTATCTCCCTTGGAGGTACAGTAGTTAGTGACTCAATTAAAATCGCCGGTGACGATTTCGATGAGGCCATAGTCAGATACATGCGTAAGAAGTATAACCTTCTTATCGGTGAGAGAATGGCCGAGGATATTAAGATTAATATCGGATCAGCTTTCAAGAGAGCAGAGCCAGTTTACTATGATGTAAAGGGTCGTAATCTTGTAACAGGTCTGCCAAGAGTACTTAAGATATCAAGTGAGGATACAGAGGAAGCTCTTAAGGATGTAACATCCAAGATTGTTGACTGTATTCACAGCGTTCTTGAGAAGACTCCACCGGAACTTGCAGCTGATATTGCGGATAGAGGAATTGTACTTACAGGTGGCGGAAGCCTTCTTAATGGATTAGAGGATCTGATCTGTTCTAAGACAGGTATTACAACAATGACCGCTGAGGAGCCTATGACAGCAGTTGCTATAGGTACTGGTAAGTTCGTAGAGTTCTTATCTGGCTACAGAGATAATTAGGAGATTTAGACAATGGTAAAAGGCTTGTACACCGCCTACACAGGCATGATCAATGAACAGCATAGAATGGATGTATTGACCAATAACCTGGCGAATTCCGATACTAACGGATATAAGAAGGAGGGCGCTACGAGCCAGTCTTTTGATACGGTTCTTGTAAGTAAGATTAAGGACCAGTCTGAACCTGGAAGACTGAGTAAGGGAGTTGGCAAGGGCAACTTCGGTGTCAAGATCGGAGAGAACTATACTGACTATTCACAGGGGTCCTTCAAGGTTACAGGCAACTCCTATGATTTTGCCATTGCAGGCGATGGCTTCTTCAATATTGAATTCACTAATAAAGCAGGCGAGACAAGCACCATGTACACACGTGATGGCGCCTTCGATGTTAATACAGATGGCTATCTTGTTACTAAGGACGGCGATTATGTCCTTGGTGAGAGTGGCAGAATTAAGGTTGACCCTAATAAAGAGGTATCCGTTGATGCAAGAGGATATATCTCTCAGGAGGGTAAGGAAGTAGGCAAGATTAAGCTTACAGACTTCATGGACCTTAACTACGTTGAACATTACGGAGAGAACTATTATCGCCCAGTAGAAGGAGCAACAGAGAAGACAACAGTAGGTGGTATCAGACAGGGATATATTGAGACCTCCAATGTACAGGT
>DCIU01000006.1:8448-15613 GCA_002317245.1 Lachnospiraceae bacterium UBA1718 | reverse complement strand
CCGAAGATAAAAGCTGCATATAGAGCCAATGCAATATTAACAAGGAAAATGGCTATCATTGCGCCCTGATACAGAGCATTGCCATATTCCTGCATTCCCTCTTCCTTATCGACGCTAATACCGTTGAGAGCATATACGATATCACGCTGCTCTTCATCATGCATCTTATTATAAAGCTGCATCTGCTTAGCCTGTGCGAGGCTTTCAGACTGCTCTTTACGACGGCTGTCTAAGAGCTTCTGCTTCTCAAATAGTTCTTCTCTCTGTAGATTCTCAGCTAATCTCTGTGCCTCGAGCCTGTTCTGAAGCCATTCATTCTCCTGAATAACCATATCTTCGGTCATTAGACGTGAATCAGATGACCTTAATTCTTCAAGTCGCTTCTCAGTCTGCTCGAGCTTATCAGTAAGTTCTTTTATCCTGTCACTCTCGGGAATATTATTACCATCATTATCGCCGAAGGGAACCTCGACAATCACATTATTATCTTCCATTTCACTAACCTCTATCAATGTGAGCTGTAAGTATGTTAATCAGATTTTATTATACTATATATAGTGCCCGCTTATCTACATTTTGTGTGATTATTATCCCTTTCTGTAAGCTGAAGGCGTCAGACCATATTTATCTGCAAATATCTGATTAAAATAATGGCGGTTAGTATAGCCCAGCGTCTCGCATATCTCTCCGATCTTCATATCAGTATCAGACAGAAGGGAAGCCGCCTTTTGCAGCATGAAATCTCTTCCATATTCCTTCAGAGTTTTTCCAGTAGATCGCTTGAATACTCTTTCAACATAGTCTCCATTATAGCCAACTAATTTCTCTATCTCATCTCTTGAGAAAATGCCGTTCTTTTTTCTGTATGCATTGGCAATTGAATATACTATCTGCTCGTCATTCGACAGCTTGGCACGGTGAACTCTTACATCATACAAAGCAGGATCAAGCATAAGCTCAAATAATTCACAGAAGAGAGCCTTCATCATATGACTTTTGCCAGACTTGTTGAGGGTGATTTCATCAATCATCTGATTAATAATCTCAATAATAGCATCGGAGTTTTGTGTTTTTTCCAACCTGAAATCCGAATATATCTTGGCATCATAGAGGGGGTTTTTTCTGTTCTCATCAACGAAAACATCAAATATTGTATCCAGTGCGTGAGCTGTGCCATCAGCATCGTAGAAGAAGTTATTGGCGCATATATCAAACAGGAACTCTTCCTTTAATAAGAAGAGAACGAACTCACAGGTCTTATCAATAAATTCAAGGTGGTGAATATTCTTATTACACAGGCAGCAGTCGCCAGGTTCATAAGTAAGTGTCTCGTTCTCAATCTGCATATCAAGCTCGCCGGATAATACAAAGGTAAACTCGTACAGATTATGTGAGTGAAGCTTCCTGTCCTTACTTACAATATCGTAATAGCTGTTGGTGAGGAAGATACGGTTGTGCTCACTGTATTCCTGATAGATGGTCCTATCAATTAGAGGATACATTGATTCATATATGATGATATAGGGCATATCAATATCAACATACTGATACATGGAATCCTCTCCGCCTGTGAATGTCAGGTGGGATGCGGAAATGCCTGTATCAATTTTCTCAAACTTAGTTGAAGCTACTTTTTCCATAAATCACCATATACTTCCCTGAATATAAATAAGTAATAATCACAAGTCGATTTTGGATACAAAAACAACAAAAATGTTCTATTCTCGATATTATATCTGAGATGTCTTTAATTCTATAATAAATTTACAGACGACACAAGCGCGCAGTTTACTTTATCTAGGCCGGATAAAGAAAATGTATAGGAGGGAAGATTCATGATCATCTATGTAGATATAGCTGCTGCTAAGGATGGCAACGGTTCAAAGCTAAGCCCATTCAAGCATATTGATGACGCAGCTAAGATTGCTAAGCCAGGTGATGAGGTAGTTGTTGCCCCAGGTATTTATCGTGAATATGTCAATCCACGTAATGCAGGAACTGAGGAAGCGCCTATTGTATATAGAAGCGAGGTTCCACTTGGCGCAGTTATTACAGGTGCTGAGAAGGCAGAGGGTTGGACTAATTACGAAGGCGATGTATGGGTATATAGGGTAAAAAATTCTGCATTTGGAACTTATAACCCATATACAACTCTGATAAAGGGTGACTGGTATTTCGGACCATTTGTAAGACATACAGGTGCTGTATATCTTAATAGCCGTCAGTTCTACGAAGTACAGACATTAGAAGATTGTATTAAGGCTGAGGTATATCCTCATACTTGGGAGCCTGAGTGGTCTAAGTATAAGTGGTATACAGAGCAGGACAAGGAGAATGACGAGACAATAATCTACGCTAACTTCCAGGGCAAGAACCCTAACGAAGAAGATGTAGATATCAACGTTAGAAGAAACTGCTTCATGCCAGATAAAACTGGTGTCAACTATATTACAGTAAGAGGCTTTGACATTAACAAGGCAGCTACTAACTGGGCGCCACCAGCAGCTTACCAGGATGGCATGATTGGTCCTCACTGGTCAAAGGGCTGGATTATCGAGGATTGTGATATCAGCAACAGTAAGTGTTCGGGAATATCGCTCGGTAAGTACTGTGATCCAGAGAATGACCATTACTTCACATATAAGCACGTTAAGAGTGCTACACAGATGGAGAGAGATGCAGTCTGCAGAGGTCAGTACCATGGTTGGACTAAGGAAAACATTGGCCACCATATCGTAAGACGCTGCCACATTCACCACTGCGAGCAGACAGGTATTGTAGGACGTATGGGATGTGTATTCTCAACAATTGAGGACAATCACATTCACCACATCAACTGCATGCAGGAGTTAGCAGGAGCTGAGACAGCAGGCATTAAGCTTCATGCATCAATCGACGTAACGATTAAGAGAAATCATATCCATCATTCAACAATGGGTATCTGGCTCGACTGGCAGGCACAGGGTGCTCGTATCACACAGAACCTGTTCCATGACAACAACGCACCAGATGAGAATATCCCACTTGTTCCAGGTGGAATGTCAAGCTGTGATGTATTCGTAGAGGTAAGCCATGGTCCAACACTTATGGACAACAATATCTGCTTATCTAAGCTGTCATTCAAGCTTGCTTCACAGGGTTGTGCAGTTGTACATAACCTCTGCTTAGGACCTATGAGTTCAATCGGAAGTGGTTCAGATATGCCACTTAGCAATGGAACAATGGCTCCAAGATATACTCCATACCACATTAAGCACCGTACAGAGGTTGCTGGTATGATGACATTCCTTCACGGAGATGACAGAGTATACAACAATATCTTCATCCAGAACTGGCCAGTAAAGCCTCTTGAGATGAAGGAGGACATGGGCTTCATCATGTTCGACAATCAGGTTCAGGGAACAAGCGTATTTGACGACTTCCCAACCTATGACGAGTGGATAGTACCATTCGAGCTTGATAATCCACAGCCTAATATGTTCACAATGCAGGATTATCACTTTGCCAAGCTGCCTGTATGGGTTGAAGGTAATGCTTACTTCAACGGTGCAGAGAGCTGGAAAAATGAGAGCGACAAGTTCTGTGGCGAAGGAAATGCATATGTTAACCTCATCGAGCAGGATGGTAAGTATACACTTGATACTAATGTATATGACCTTCTTGGCGACTGGACAACAGCAATTATCGACAGTGATACATTAGGAGAGGCATTTGAGCCTGAGCAGAGATTCGAGAATCCTGACGGAAGCACAATCACCTTCGACCGCGATTACTTCGGTAATAACAGAAGCCTTAAGGCAGTACCTGGACCATTTGTTAACGGTGAGGCTGCTAAGAAGGTAGTTTACTAATTCTTATGGGGAATGTTTAGAGTAATCAATTGATTAAGATAGGAGACAACATGGAAGAAAGAAAATATTTAAAGTGGTATAACAAAGTTGGATACGGCGGTGGCGACTTTGCTGCTAACATGGTATACGGACTTGTATCAAGTTTCGTAATGATTTACCTTACCAATACAATTGGTATGGATGCCGGAATCATCGGTACATTAATTCTTATTTCAAAGTTAACAGATGGTGTTACAGATATCATCTTCGGTGGAATGATCGATAAGACACATTCTAAGTTCGGTAAGGCTAGACCTTGGATGCTTTGGTCATATGTTGGTAATGCAGTAGCACTTGTAGCATTATTCTGCATCCCACAGTCATGGGGTGATAAGCTTCAGTATGCATACTTCTTCATTGCATATACATTACTTAATGCTATTTTCTACACAGCTAACAACATTGCTTACTCAGCACTTACATCACTTATCACTAAGAACGGTGGCGAGCGTGTTCAGATGGGTACATTCAGATTCATCGGTTCTACACTTGGTAACCTCCTCGTTTCTAACTATACACTCGTTATGGTTGAGAAGCTTGGCGGCGGCAACGTAGGTTGGAAGTACACAGCACTTATCTTCGCTATCATCGGCTTGGTTATTAATACAATTTCTGTATTCTCAGTTAAGGAGCTTCCAGAAGAAGAGCTCTATGATGGAGAGGCTCCAGCTGAGCAGAATGAGAAGATTAACATCCTTGAGATTCTTAAGGTCCTTCTCTCTAACAAGTACTTCGATATGCTTGCAATGATTTACCTCTTATTCTACATGATGATGGGTATCTCAATGGGTTCAGCAATCTACTACTTCTTATATAACTGTGGCGACCCAAGCTACTTCGGTAAGATGGTTTCATCTTCATCAATCGCATCTGTAATTGGTCTTATTGCAGCACCATTTATCGTTGCAAAGCTTAAGAATATCAGACTTCTTAATATCGGTTTCTTCTCAGTAAACCTTATTGTAAGACTTGTATTCCTTGTATTTGCTCTTCAGTTCAATGCTAATGCACTTGTAATTATGTTCGCATTTGTATCTCTTACAATGTGTACACTTGGTGGTACATTCAACGCTCTTGTTGCAGAGGCAGCTGAGTATACATTCATTAAGACAGGTAAGAGAATGGATGGTTCAATGTACTCTTGTACTTCCTTCGGTATGAAGGTTGGTGGTGGACTTGGTTCCGCTATCCTTGGATGGTTACTTGCAGCAGTTAGCTTCGATGGAATGGCAGCAGTTCAGACAGCAGCCTGCAACAACATGCTTACATTCCTTTTCGCTGGAGTTCCAGTAATTATCACACTTGCAATTCTTGTTATTTACTTCTTCCTTGATGTAGAGAAGAAGAACATCGAGCTCCGCAAGGAAGCTGAGGCATAATTGCAAATATTAAATAGGTAATAATATCCTCACATTTATAAAAGAAGGGGAGCAGAGACTTATAGGTTTCTGCTCCCCTTTGCTATATCAAAATATATAAAACGGATATTACTGCTATTACTTAATAGATTCCACGAACTCCTGAGCAATCTTGGATAACTTTCTCTTCTTATCATAGATTAGAACGTAGGAAGCGGTAGCTCCGGGATGATCTATGGTTCTTATACATACGAGAGATTTATCAACAATCCTCTCAATTGAGGCTGGGTAGATTGATATACCTACACCAAGGCGGCTGAGCTCGTAGGCATTAGTCAGGTGGGCAATACGTCCACGCACAATAGGCGTAGAGCCAAGATTATCGAACCAGTGATCAATCTCACCCTTACGGGATTTTCTTGAAGGATAGAGAAGTTCATATGGAAGGAGTTCCTTAGGAGATACGGGTTTATCCTCGCCACAGTCCAGGGGATGTCCCTTAGGAATTACGGCCACCCAAGGTTCGGAGTAGACTTCTCTGACTTCGAATTCTTCATTGTCGTAAGGAGCTGTAATTATCGCAAGCTCACACAGGCCATTTTCAACTCTGCTTACAACATCATCAGTATCTCCGTTCCAGAGATTATACTGTACATGAGGATGCTCTTCCTTGAATTCTTTAATCCATTCTGCAAAGAGTACAGGCGCATGACCTTCAACGGAAGCTATATAGAGAGTTCCCTGTAAGCCTTCCTTAATATCCTTCACGTCTTCTGTAGACCTGTCTACAAGCTCCAATATCTGCTTAGAGTACTGGTAGAATAATTCACCTTCAGATGTAAGCTTTATTCCATGAGAACCACGCTCGAAAAGTGAACAGTCTAACTCTTCCTCAAGATCTTTAATCTGACGGCTAAGCGGTGGCTGAGCAATCATAAGCTTCTCTGCAGCCCTTGTGAAGTTCTTCTCATCGGCTACTGCCATAAAATATCTAATATGTCTTAATTCCATAGCTATACCTTCTATGTATGAAAGCGGTTGGTCGATACATTTTGATTATAATTCTTCATTAGACCTATTGACAAGTGAAAATAATAGTATTAAATTAATGGTGGTTAGTCAATACTAACTGACGCAAATTGCTCATATATCAGATACAGCAGAGAGGAAATACATGGCTAATCTAATTGTTTCTATAATATTAATATTGATGGTAGGAAGCGCTGTCTATTACATATATAAGAACAAGAAGAAGGGCGTCAAGTGTATTGGCTGTCCTTACAGCAAGGGCTGTAGCGGAGGCTGTGGAGGATCTGTGAACAATTGAATATAGTACTCCAATTTATAGATTTATGCTAAACCAGAAAGGTGACTATTCTTCAAAAGGATAGTCACTTTTTGGTTGATGAAATCTTACTGGTGCAATATACTTAAAAGGCGAAAAACAAACCAGAAAGACGAGGTTATATTATGGTTAAGCATGTTATCTTATGGAAGTTAAAGGAAGAATTCTCAGAAGAAGAGAAGAAGAATATTAAGGCAGGAATCAAGGAAGGCCTCGAAGGTCTTGCTGGACAGATTCCAGGAATGATTGATATCAAGGTCAACATCAATGGTCTCGACAGCTCAACAGCAGACCTTATGCTAGACTCAACCTTCGAGAGCGAAGAAGCACTCAAGGGCTATTCTAAGCATCCAGCTCACGTTGCAGTAGCTGATGGCAAGGTGCGTCCTTACACAGCCAGCAGATTCTGCCTGGACTATGAGATCTAGATAAAGCCATATAAAAAAGAACCAATAAGAAGTCCCTTCCGGCTGCAATTAACAAACTGGCCACCACCTTACAAGTGGGGCAGCCTGCAGCGCGGCCAACGCTTCTTATTGGTTCTTTTTTTATAGGCTTTTATTTATTTACCA
>DCIU01000006.1:0-8292 GCA_002317245.1 Lachnospiraceae bacterium UBA1718 | reverse complement strand
ATGAAGAACTTGCTGACATTCTTTAGGAATGAGAAGACTGATGAGCAGACTGCATAGCCGGCTGTGCCATCCTTGAAGACTGCATAGCAGATAGTTGTGATAGCTGATGCTGCAATGAAGTAGAGGATGAAGAATGGGAAAATCTGCTTGATAGAGAAGTTCGAATCCTTCTTGCCTGCTTCCTTCTTGGTACGGATAAGAGCAAGGCCTAATGTGATAGGAATAATTGCAAGAGTTCTTGTTAGCTTAACTGTAACCGCCTTATCGAGTGTCTGCGAACCAAGGTTCCACATTGAATCCCAGGTAGAAGCACAGGCTGTAACAGAGGATGTATCGTTAACAGCTGTTCCTGCGAAGATACCAAAGGCCTCACCTGTGGCATGGCTGAAGCCAATCATTGAACCGAAGGCCGGGAAGATAAGTGCTGCAAGTACATTGAAAAAGAATATAACTGAGATTGCCTGAGCAACCTCCTCATCATCTGCATCAATAACTGGAGCGGTAGCTGCAACTGCGGAACCACCACAGATTGAAGAACCTACACCAACCAGAGTGGCAATCTTGCCAGGGATATGCATTACCTTGCAGAGTACATATGCGATAACAAGCGAGGTGGTAATAGTCGCAAGAATGATTGGAAGTGACTGAACACCTGTCTTAGCAACTACACTTAAGTTAAGACCAAATCCTAACAGGATAACTGCATACTGAAGAACCTTCTTGGATACGAACTTGATACCACTGGCAAATGGTGCTTTGTTCTTAATAAGAAGAGTGATGATCATTCCAGCCAGTATTGCAATAACAGGACCACCGATGATTGGGAACTTTTTACCTAGTAAGGATGCTGGGATAGCAATCACAAGACTAAGGAGAATTCCCTTATAATTTGTCTTAATAAAATTCATTTTAGAACCTCTTTTCTATACTTATATTCTTAATTATAAAACCCTAAAATATAATTTCAAATCGAAGTACTTTACTATGAATTAGAATTGCAAAAAAGATTGCATAAAGCCATATATTAAGATATATTAGTGATGGTATATCCGCATATACAATTCGATATGTATGGTAATGTTCATATTGACATGTATATGTGCAATAAATTTATTTTTTAGAGGTGGAAACATGGAAAACACAAACAAGACAGGCGGATGGCGCGAGAATAAGTGGATTCGTGGTGCTATTCCTGCATTATTGTTACACTGCAGTATCGGTACTGTTTACTGCTGGTCACTTTTCAGCCAGGAGATCGGTGAGCACATCGGTTTTAGTAAGGGAGCAACAGAGTGGGCATTCTCATTTGCTATTTTCTTCCTTGGAATGTCAGCAGCATTCTTAGGTAGCTTCGTAGAGAAGGATATTCATAAGGCTTCACTTATCGCTTCTATCTGCTTCGCAGGTGGTATGGCTGGTACAGGATTCTTCATCTGGTATGGTGGAAACCATCAGGGAAGTCTCTTATCACTTATTGGTATTTATATCTGCTATGGTTTCATCATGGGTGTTGGTCTTGGTACAGGTTACTTATCACCAGTTAAGACGCTTATGCTTTGGTTCCAGGATCGTAAGGGTCTTGCTACAGGACTTGCAGTTGCAGGTTTTGGCGCAGCTAAGGCTATTGCATCACCAATCATGGAGAAGCTTCTTGTCTCTGTTGGTGTATATAATATGTTCTACATCCTTGCAGCAGTTTACTTCGTAATGATGTTCGTTGGTCACTTATTCTTAAAGAAGCCAGCAGGATGGCATGAGCCAACAGGTGCTGACAAGGGACCTGGTACATTCGAAGTTATTAAGTCTAAGCCAATCACTAACTACATTGGTATCTGGCTTATGTTCTACCTTAACATTACATGTGGTCTTGCTCTTATTTCTCAGGAGAAGGCAATTGTTAAGTGTATCGGACTTGCTGCTTCAGTAGGCATTATTTCAACAGTTTCTGCTATCTTCAATGCAGGTGGACGTCTTGGCTTCTCTGCAATGGCTGATGGCATGAAGGATCGTAACACTGTTTACAAGATTATTTTCATTATCTCAATTGCTCTTACAGGCTTAGCAGTAATTACAAAGGGTATTGTTAATGCTAATGCTACAGGAAGCATCGGACTTATAGTTCTTGTTCTTGCACTTATCTTCATGGTTAATGCAGGATACGGTGGTGGTTTCTCTAACGTTCCAAACCTCCTATCAGACCATTATGGAATGAGCAACATCTCAGCAATCCATGGTCTTACACTTTCTGCATGGGGTATTGCTGGTCTTACAGGTAATCAGATGGCAGCTGCAATTGTTAAGGCTGTTGAGAAGTCTCATCCAGAAGCACTTACACAGGTTGAGTATCATGGAGAGATGATTACTGTTAATCCACTTGGATACCAGACAGTTCTCTATGTTACATTAGCTCTTTACATTGTTTCATTATTAATCTCACTCTTCATGGTAAGAAAGATTTCTGACAACAAGTAGGAAGCATTTAATTAGCTTTATGGCCCCGTTGGTTCGACCGACGGGGTTTTTCTTTTTTGAGCCTATGGATGCGCTCTAAAGGTAGAATATTTTGCTGTTTTTTTATATACTTATATTGTATACAAAGCTTGGAATAATTGTGGTAAATAAGACTTTGCTTTAGAGAATAGGAGTACAGACATATGAAATATGACGTAATAATTGTTGGAGCAGGACCTGGTGGTATTTTCTCGGCTTATGAGCTTGTAAAGAGAGACCCTTCCCTTAAAATAGTAGTATTTGAAGCGGGCAATCCTCTTGAGAAGAGAAAATGTCCAATAGATGGAGATAAGGTTAAGTCCTGTGTTAAGTGTAAACCATGTGCCATAATGAACGGCTTTGGAGGAGCAGGAGCCTTCTCTGACGGTAAATATAATATTACTAATGACTTCGGCGGAACTCTTCATGAATATATAGGCAAGGATAAGGCCCTGGAACTCATGAAGTATGTAGATGAGATTAATGTGGCCTATGGTGGTCAGGATACTCATATGTTCTCAACAGCTGGAAGTGAATTCAAGAAGCTCTGTATGCAGAATAAGCTGACCCTTTTGGACGCTTCTGTTCGTCATCTTGGAACGGATATCAACTATGTGGTTCTTGAGAATATGTATAATGAGCTTAAGGACAAGGTTGAATTCAAGTTCTTAACTCCTGTGACTAAGCTGGAGGTTATAGAGCCAGGCTACAGGGCATACTATGGAGATAGCTTTGATGAAGCAGATAAGTGCATAATCTCTGTAGGACGTAGTGGAAGTAAATGGATGGAGACAGTATGCAGCGACTTAAATATCCCTACCATGTCTAACCGTGTAGACATTGGAGTAAGAGTAGAGCTGCCGGCTGTTATTTTCTCTCATCTTACTGATAAGCTATATGAGAGCAAGATTGTATATAGAACAGAGAAGTTCGAAGATAAGGTTCGTACCTTCTGTATGAATCCTAATGGAATAGTTGTTAACGAGAACACCAACGGTATTGTTACTGTTAATGGCCACAGCTTCGAGGACCCGGCTAAGAAGACAGAGAATACTAATTTTGCATTACTTGTATCTAAGCATTTCTCGGAGCCCTTCAAGGACAGCAATGGATATGGTGAGAGTATTGCAAGACTCTCCAATATGCTTGGTGGTGGCGTAATCGTGCAGAGATTTGGCGATCTCGAGCGTGGAAGAAGAAGTAACTGGAAGCGAATTGAGGAGGGCACAGTGCGTCCAACTCTCGCAGCAACTCCTGGTGATTTGAGCCTGGTACTTCCTAAGAGAATCCTTGATGGAATCATTGAGATGGTTCATGCTCTTGATAAGATTGCTCCTGGTACAGCTAATGATGATACCCTTCTCTATGGTGTTGAGGTTAAGTTCTACAACATGGAGGTTGAGCTTAGTGAGAATCTTGAGACTAACTACCCTGGCCTCTATGTGATTGGAGATGGAAGCGGCGTTACTCATTCCCTGTCTCATGCATCAGCCAGTGGCGTATATGTAGCAAGGAAGATCACAGAATAACCATGGAAAAACCGGGCAAGGACAAAGAATTACAAGTAAATACAGTTGCACTCACTTTTACCGGCGATATAGGCTTCGACAAGTATATGGATAAGAAGTGGGAGGATGAGAACCTCATTGACGCAGACGTCCTTGGATTCCTTAAGAACTCTGACCACCTTATCATCAATGTGGAGGGACCGCTCTTAGAGCAGACGACTAAGACGGACTCTAAGGGAGTGGCAAGCCTTGTTCATAGCATGGATCCAGCAGCTACCGCCTTCTTCGATAAGATTGGTGCAGATGTATGGAATATCTGCAATAACCATATTATGGACGCCGGACCTGATGGAATGGCAGGAACATTGGAACAGGCTGCGCTTCATAAGGTACAGACCCTTGGCGCGGGTATGAATATAGATGAAGCGGCAAGACCAGTAATATTCCCTGAGGCTGGCGGAATCGGACTTATCGGTGTCGGCTACCAGAGGGCCTGCCGCAAGGCCACAGAGGACACTCCGGGATGCCTTAGCTGGAGTGATATGGATATTATCCAGGCTAAGATAGATGAAGTGAAGTCCAAGTGTAAATGGTGCGTCATTGTAGCTCATGGTGGAGAAGAGTTCACGGCTCTGCCATCGCCATATGTGCGCGACAGATATATTGAATACCTTAATATGGGGGCGGATGTGGTGGTATCGCACCATCCCCACGTGCCAATGAACTATGAGACCTTTAACTGGGATGATGCTGAGAATAGGAAGATTATATTCTATTCTCTTGGCAACTTTGTATTTGATACAGACTATCAGAGAGCCCAGTTCAATACTGAGAAGGGAATCGTAATTAAGTTAAAATTTACTGCGACTGAGTTCGATTATGAGGCAAAGGGCATCAGAATCGACAGGGATGAGGATCATATTGTTAGTGGCGACCTTCCTAAGATATTCGCAGATGTTCAGGAGAAAGAGTACAGACTCTTAGCTCCACTTGCAGCTAAGATGTTCATTGACAATACCAAGAGACAGTGGACATTCCTTAAGCCTGATGTATTTAAGAATGCAACAGAAGAGGACTGGTATAACAATTTCTATGAGCCGCTTAGAAGCGGCCGAGTACCAGGCGAAGTACTGGATTTTCAACTGGTATATCCATTAGCCAAAGAGGAAGCTAAGAAGGAATGGATGAAGAGCAAGCTTGAAGATGTTAAGCAATTCATGCTTGAACAGTTGTTATAAGATGCTATGACGAATGACTAATTTTTATGGGGGATAATTCGTGAGTCAGATATATACTATAATGTTTGCAATTTCAGTATTATTACTTATCATATTGATGTTCAAATTCTATGGTAAGGTATCGTCTTTCTACGTGTTGCTGTTTTTCGCAGTAGCAGTGGAGAATCTTGGATATATGCAATTGGCATCCGCAGTTGATATTAGGTCTGCCCTATATGCCAACCAGGTTGTATATGTCGGTGGATGTGTTATTCCCTTCTTTCAGGTCATGTGCATTGCGGATCTGTGTAAAGCCAGGGTTAGCAACCTGGTGCAGTGCGCTTATCTTACGCTTGCTGCTACTCTTTTTACCTGTGCATCCAGTGTAGGGATTACTAACTGGTACTACGAGAGTGTTGAATTGATTCGCGAGAATGGTTTTTCTTATCTTGCCAAGGTTAACGGTCCTGCCCATAATCTGCACACCTTTTATCTGGCCAGTGCAGTAATATACGGACTCTATATTATCATCAAATCCTTCCAGAACAGGAAGAATGTTTCCTATAGGACAAGTACTGTACTAATCTTAGTGATGACCAATGTTATTGCTTTATATGTAATCCAGAAGGCTCTTAATCTTCATATTGAACTACTTCCATTTGCCTACGTTGCAAATGAGCTGATATTGCTGTTCCTGTTAAGAAGAGTAAGTCTCTATGATGTTACGGCTATTTCTATCGACTCCATGGTCAAAAGTATGGATTATGGCTTTGTTGTATTTGATTCCAGGGGAAGGTTCTTAGGCTCTGATGAAGCCGCTAAGTTCTGGTTCGAAGAACTGTATAGTCTGCCAATAGATAGGCTGGTTCCAACCAATGATTCTGAACTCTTCCGTCAGATACATATGTGGATAGACGGAAGCGAGACAAGAAACAGTGTATATATTACTAATATTAATAAGCTGATTATTGAGGCTAAGCACACCATCATTAAGGCCAGTAAGTCTAACGCAATTCACTGTATCTACTTGAGAGATGAGACCAAGCATCAGCAGTATGACAAACTTATTAAGAAATATAATGATGAACTTACCAAGGATGTTGAAGCTAAGACAGATCAGCTGAAGCAGGTTCAGGAAGATATTATTATCAGTATGGCCAGTATCGTTGAAAACCGTGACAATAATACAGGTGGTCATATCAAGAGAACCAGTGATATTGTTAAGATATTTGTGAAGGAATTAAGAAGGAAGGCGGTCTGCATTGAACTGACTTCTTCCATGGCAGAATATATAACCAAGGCAGCACCACTTCATGATTTTGGTAAAATCGCCATTCCTGACGATATCCTCAATAAGAAGGGTAAGTTCGAACCTTGGGAATATGACATTATGAAGGAACACTCAGCCAAGGGCGCCGTAATTGTGGAGCGAATCCTTCAGAACTCACAGGATGCAGAATTTAAGAAGGTAGCAGTTAATGTGGCCCATTACCACCATGAGAAGTGGGACGGCAAGGGATACCCTGAAGGCTTGTCTAAGACAGACATTCCATTCGAGGCAAGAGTAATGGCTCTGGCAGATGTCTTCGATGCCCTCGTCAGCAAGCGCGTATACAAGGAGAAATTCTCTTACGACAAGGCCTTCGCCATCATCGAGGAATCCTGTGGCACTCACTTCGATCCAAAGCTCTGCAAGGAATTCCTGGCTATCCGCGACAAACTGGAGCGACTCTACGATTCGTATCCAGCTGATGAAGAAGCAGAATAAGCAATAATGAAATAAAAATAGCACCACGCCAGAGCGTTGGCCGCGCTGCAGGCTGCCCAGTTTGTAACCGGGAAAGCCATTCGCTTCCTTGCAGCCGGAGGGGACTCTGGTGTGGTGCTATTATTTTGATTTCATTATTGCTTCTCGATAATGTACTTACAGATTGGATTACCAATCGAAGAGAACTTCTCCTCGTATTCGGTCATGATATTGCCGGCCATCATAGCCTCGTTGGCGTGCAGGTCGTAGGTGTATTCGAGTAGCCTGAATCCGCCAGCCTCGATTTCTTCCATGGCGAAGTCGAAGAGGCCGCGGTTGTCGGTCTTGAATTCGATGTGGCCGCCATCTACGAGGACTCCCTTGAAGCGGCCTAAGAACTGCCTTGATGGAAGGCGCCTTTTGGCGTGCCTGTCTTTAGGCCATGGATCTGAGAAGTTTAAGTAGATCTGGTCCACCTCACCCTCTGCGAATACGTCCTGAATGTAGGTTGCATCAATGAGGATGAAGCGGAGATTGCTAAGTTCTCTCTCCTCCATCTTCTGGGTGGCACGGAGAAGCACGCTTGAATACATCTCTATGCCAATATAGTTAATATCTGGATGTGCTTCAGCCATATCCATAATGAATCTGCCCTTGCCCATTCCTATCTCAATATGAAGAGGAGCATTGTCAGGGAAACAGTCGCTCCAATGCCCCTTCATCTCCTGTGGATTCTGTATTACAAATCTATTGGATGCAATCGCTTCCTCTGCACCCTTAATGTGTCTTAATCTCATATCAAAACTCCTATTTTTCTGCCTGTTCAAGTACTATAACACAATTCCTTCCATTGTCCTAGAGGCTAAAAATATGTTATTCTAATAAAGTATGAATATTAAAGCCAAATTACCAATTTTTAAAGATAATAAAGAAGAAAAAGATCCAGATGGAATGGACCTTATTATGCGCACAATCAAGGCGGTTCATTCGGCTGCAACCAATGAGACCTTCAAGTCCAAGGAAGACCTTGATAAGCAGAGAGCAGAAGTGGAGAGGTTCTCCAAGCTTGTGGCTCCATCGCATATTGTCAACGTCGAGGCTTTCGATATCGATGGAATGCCAGCTGAGTGGGCAACTCCTATAAGTGCCCATAGAAAAGATATCGTGATTATGTATTGTCACGGTGGTGGATACACCTGTGGTGGGATTGGTTATGCAAGGGTATTAGCTACCAAGCTGGCTCTTCATACAGGAATCAGGGTAATGTCCTTTGAATACAGACTGGCTCCAGAGAATCCATATCCTTCAGCAATTGAAGATGCCCTTAAGG
>DCIU01000132.1 GCA_002317245.1 Lachnospiraceae bacterium UBA1718 | reverse complement strand
GTGGTGCAATTGTTGATTCGGGCAACTTCGACTGGATGGCTCATGCTGACAAGTTCCCAGGCCTCTGCACACCAGATGATTCTTATCATGGACTTACATACGCTGAGAAGTTCGGCAATGCAGGTGCATTCATTACAAAGGCTACAGTACAGCTTATGAGAGACTTCGGATGTATCCAGTCTCCACAGCATGCATTTATACTGAACCTTGGTCTTGAGTCGCTTCATGTACGTATGCCACGTCACGTTGAGAATGGCCAGGCAGTTGCAGAATTCCTTGAGAAGCATCCTAAGGTAACTAAGGTTAATTATTCAGGACTTAAGTCTGATCCATATTATGAGACTGCGCAGAAGTATCTTCCTAATGGTGGATGCGGTGTTGTATCCTTCGAGCTTGCAGGCGGAAGAGCAGCTGCAGAGAAGTTCATGAAGGAGCTTAAGCTGGCAGCAATTGAGACACACGTAGCTGATGCGAGAACATGCTGCCTTAATCCAGCTACAAGTACACACCGTCAGATGACTGATGAGCAGCTCGAGCAGGCAGGCGTTCCAGCAGGACTTGTTCGTATGTCTTGTGGCCTTGAAGATAAGAAGGATCTTATTGCAGATCTTGAGCAGGCACTGGCATGTATCTAAGTTGAGGAGAGAATATGGCTAAGGTAGATTTCAAGCCAGGCAACATGCTGTATCCACTACCAGCAGTAATGGTCAGCTGTTCAGATGGCGCAGGTAATGACAATATACTCACAATTGCATGGGCAGGAACCATTTGTTCTGACCCCGCAATGGTATCAATATCCGTTCGCAAGTCCAGACATTCCTACGAGATGATTAAGCAGACTGGCGAATTCATCATCAACCTCACAACAGAGGATCTGACATTTGCAACCGACTATTGTGGTGTTACAAGTGGTAAGGATGTTAATAAATGGGAAAAATGTAATCTGACTAAGGTTCCTGGCAGCGTGTTGAATGTGCCATATATAGCTGAGAGTCCAGTAGCTATTGAATGTAAGGTTAAGTCAGTTACTGAACTGGGCACACACGATATGTTCGTTGCGGAAGTTGTGGCAGTCCATGTGGATGATAAATATATGGATGAGAAGGGCGCCTTCCACCTGGAAGATGCTAATCCATTGGTCTACAGCCATGGTCGCTACTACAGCATGGGCGAAGAACTTGGCAAGTTCGGATACAGTATAAAGAAATAATGATAGGGGGGGACAGGGACCCCCTATCATTTTGCGAATATGTGAACCTAGGGGACGGGGTCAGAGTGTCACAAAACGTGAACCTCTGACCCCGTCCCCTAGGTTCATTCGTTCCCCCTCCCGCCTGCACTGTTATATATAATTACTACTAATTTCATATGGAAAAGGAATTACGTATATAGCGATATATATAATTGTATATGGGGTAAATATCAAATAAATATGCATAAAATAAGGCAAATATGCTATTATATGGATATATAACAATACATATATGAGGAAGAGGTGCATTGGTATTAATACTACATATTTGAACTATGCACTGGAAGTAGATCGTGTTGGATCAATCACTCAGGCCGCTCGCAATCTGTATATGGCTCAACCCAACCTGAGTAAAGCGCTTAAGGAACTTGAGAAGGAGCTTGGATTTGTAGTATTCAGACGAACTGCTAATGGTGTTAAGTCAACTGAAGAGGGGGCAGAGTTTTTATACTATGCTAAGCACGTTGTTGAGCAGATTGATGCTATGGAACGCATTAGTCAGAGAGTAGGCAATGAGAAGCTGAAGTATAAAATATCTATTCCAAGAGGAAGCTACATTGCTGATGGTTTTACCGCCTTTGTTTCAGAGCTCAAGCTTGAAAAGGGTATGGAAGTAACCATTAACGAGACCAATGATATTGGTACTATCAGTAATGTTGCTGACCATGGCTACAATATGGGAATCATCAGATACCAGGTTGTGGATGAGGAATACTACCTGACAATGCTTAAGAACAACCATCTGTCCTACGAGACAATTTGGGAATTCGAGTATGTTCTGGTAATGTCCAAGGATCATCCTCTAGCTGATCAGCCAGAGATTACAATCGATGATCTGAAGAACTATACCAAGATTACCCACGGTGATATCGAACTTCCTCATGACAAGAAGAACGACAAGAAGAAGGTGAATAATCCCAATAACGTCATATATGTATATGAGAGAGGTAGTCAGTTCGACCTTCTTGCCAACGTTCCAACAACATATATGTGGGTTTCCCCTATTCCTAAGAGTCTCTTAGATAAGAACAACCTTGTTCAGAGAGTTTGCAAGGCCGAGAATAATCTCTACAAGGACGTGATGATATTTAGGGAGAATTACCATGTGAATGAGTATGACAAACTATTCCAAAAGAAAATATATGAATCAAAGGTAGAGGTTTCTACCAGCTAAAATAAGAGCTGCTATATCAGATGGTATATAGCGGCTCTTATTTTTTATATTACTTATTCCAATATCCCCCGTGATAGTGTCAAGTTATGACTTGTTTATATAGGAGTAAGAATATGTATTTTTCGCCTAAGGATGCAATTGAGACATACAGATCGGGCTGTGCTGGGAAATGCGCGCAGACTAATGCCCGAGTTATTGGCAAGGCAATTCTTGCCGGAATGATGATAGCCATGGGAGCCGCTGGAAGCAGTGTTGCTGCCCACGCAATAGATAATGTTGGAATAGCCAGACTTACAGCTGCGGTAGTTTTCCCAGTTGGACTTATGATGGTGATTCTTATGGGCGCCGAGCTCTTCACTGGCGACTGTCTGATGGCAGTGGGACTTCCTGAGAAGGATATTAGTTCTATGCAGTTTGTAAAAATGCTTGCACTTGTATATGTTGGCAATCTGATTGGTGGCATAGCAACCTCTGCACTGGTTGTACTAAGCGGGCAATTAGATTATTCGGGGGGTAAGCTTGGAGCCTATACCATTAAGGTAGCTCTTGGCAAGGCAACCATAACCCCAGTCAAAGGTCTTTCCTCAGGAATACTCTGCAACATTTTAGTATGTGCTGCAGTATTAATGGCAATATGTGCCAAGGATATATCTGGCAAGCTTCTGGTGTCTTTCTTTGTGATTATGCTCTTCGTAACAGCAGGATATGAGCATTGTGTTGCCAATATGTTTTATATAACAGCTGGATTAATGGCTAAGCTTAATCCTGCATATGTAAGTCAGGCAACTGAAATATATGGAATAACAGCTGATCAGCTAAGTGAATTGAATATTGTAAATATGCTGGTGAAGAACCTTATTCCAGTAACAATTGGTAATATTATCGGAGGTTCTTGCTGTGTAGGATTACCGATTTATTATCTTAACCGAAGTAAAGTGGCTTCGAAGAAAATAGTGGAGGTAAAGACAAATGGTAGTGACTATGTTGCAGGTATTGCTCGTTGAGCTTGCTGGAGTCGCAGTATGCACTGGTGTATTATATGCATACTGGAATTTACTTACAAGAAAATAAAAATGATAGGGGGGGGACAGGGACCCCCTATCATTTTATTGCCGGCAAATCACTCCGCCGCCAAGTACGGTATCACCATCGTAGAGTACGGCGGTCTGCCCTGGCGTTATGGCTCTCTGGGCTTCATCGAAATGAATGGTTGCCATGCCATCCCCGTGGTAATTGACGGTACATGGCTGTTCAATGTGTTTGTATCTTATCTTGCCCTTGCATCTGAATTCAGATGGAATATCACCACCATCTATCCAGTGAAAATTCTTAATCTTAACATCCTTAAGGAAAAGATCATCATTACTTCCCAGTACAACTTCATTAGTATCAGGATTAACACTTACTACATAGAGTCTTGAGGCGGCAGGCACTCCAAGTCCACGACGCTGACCTATGGTGTAGTGGATGATGCCCTTGTGCATGGCAATGAAGTTACCGTCCTTGTCGACGAATCTGCCAGGTCTGCAGGCTGCCAGAACTTCATCCGAAGAGGTGACACTCTGACCCCGTCCCCCAGGTTCATTAATACCAAGGTAGCGGGTAATCATGCCTGCGTAGTCGCCGTCCGGAACGAAGCAGATGTCCTGACTGTCATGTTTTCTTGCATTGATAAAGCCCTGGGATTCAGCTATAGCCCTGGCTTCGGTCTTGCTTATTCCTCCCAGTGGGAAGTGAATATGACTAAGCTGTTCCTGAGTAAGGGAGTATAATACATAGCTCTGGTCCTTAGTGGAATCCAGTGCTTTTTTTAGCTTATATTTTTCGTTTTCGAATTCAATTCTCGCATAATGGCCCGTGGCGATGTCATCGTAACCAAGAATCTGAGCCTGAGCTAACAGCTTATCGAACTTAAGATGTCTGTTGCATTCAATACATGGATTAGGCGTCTCGGCCTTAAGATAACTCTCCACAAAGGGTTTGATGACATGATCCCTGAAGGCCTCCTTATAGTTGAAGACCTGGTACCTCATGCCAAGTTTGAAGGCTACACTTCTGGCGTCCTCAACATCAGATAAGGAACAGCAGGTCTTGGACGAACATACATCGCAGTTCGATTCCATGCTGCTATTATCAATCTCATCGGCATCGTAGAGCTTCATGGTGCAGCCCATACAGTCATAGCCAGCTTCCTTTAGAAGATATGCAGTTACGCTGGAGTCCACGCCTCCAGACATTGCTACTAATACTTTTTTGATTTCACTCATAAGTTATTTATATAACATTTTGTGGATTAAATCTATTCATATAGTGTATAATATCTAGGCTAATGCGCACTTTTTGGAGAGATTATGAAGGGTAAAGGCGTATCCGATGGAATAGCCATCGGTAAGTTAACTGTATACAGTAGAAAGATTGTATCACGTGACATCGTCAGAACTGCCCCTGACAGGTCTGAGATATCGCGCTTTAACTATGCCTGCAATGTTGCCAGACGTCAGTTGGATGAAGCCTTCCTTGAGGCTGAAGACAATGGTAACGATACACTTGCATCCCTTATCAGATCTTATCTGGTGATGCTTGAGGATCCGGAATACTCCAACTCAATAAGGGACGAGATCAGATCTGCTCAATGCACAGCGGAGAGTGCGGTTAAGACGGTTAGAAACAGACTATGTGATACCTTTGCCAGCATGCAGGATGACTATATGCGGGCCAGGGGAGAAGATATAAGAGATATTAGCCGCAGAATCTTAGATGTTCTTGCAGGCAGACTTGAACTGTCGGCTAGGATTGATTCGGACTGTATAATTCTGGCAGATTC
>DCIU01000049.1:3919-5662 GCA_002317245.1 Lachnospiraceae bacterium UBA1718 | reverse complement strand
ACCATCTCGATGCTTGCATCTGATGCTCCAATATTAGCCGCATTAAGGGCATTCATAATCGTAGAAGAATTGCTCAGATTAGTGAACATTGGGCGAAGTGTTAACTGCCCATTCTGGTTGGATCTGACTTCGAATGAAATCTGCTGACCCATGGCAATATTGACGTCACTGTCTAATGCCGTATTAAGCAGGGTATTATTATTAAGCAATAGCTGAATACTGTTGCCATCCTTACTTACTAACTGACCTGACAGAGTATCACCTGGCATCATGCTACGCAGTTCATTAAGCATAGCTGTAGCAGCCTGTCGCATCAGACTGCTTCCACCCTCCACCTGAGTCGAAGTCTGTGCACCAGACATACTATTCTGCACATTATTCAGATTGCCTAATAGATTAATTGCCATATTATATAAAGTTCTTAATAAATGATTGTCTATGAATAGGTGTAGGCCCAAGTTCCTTAATAGCAGCTATATGTGCCGCAGAACCATATCCCTTGTTGGATGCGAATCCATATCCTGGGAAAACCTCATCATACTGAACCATTAATCTGTCTCTGGTTACCTTAGCAATGATACTGGCTGCCCCAATTGATATGCTCTTGGCATCACCCTTAATAATAGGAACCTGCTTAATATCAACCTGGGGAATTGTAACAGCATCATTAAGTAATATATCGGGCTTAACAGAAAGGTTATTAATAGCCTCACGCATTGCTTCGTATGTAGCCTGAAGGATATTAATCTCATCGATTCTTGCAGGGCTGTTATAGCCAATACCCGTTGCCACAGCCTTCTCCATGATAATATCATAGAGTTCCTCGCGTTTTTTCTCAGAGAGCTTCTTGGAATCATTAATATATAGAATATCGCAGTCCTTAGGAAGTATTACTGCTCCTGCCACAACAGGACCTGCAAGGGGTCCTCTTCCTACCTCATCGATACCGCAAACGTAGCCAAAGGCCTCGTACTCCTTCTCGTATACCTTAAGTCCCTCTATTCTCTCACGCTCTTTGGCCAGCTTCTCCTCAGCCTTCCTGGCGCGCTCTAATGCTTTCTCCTCAGCCTTAGTCATACATATACCCCAGTTATTCTATCTTGCCGAACTCTCTGAATGGATAGATTCTAATCCATACCTTACCCATCAGTTCATCTCTCTTAATGTTGCCTACATCTTCCCATCTGCTGTCCTTGCTGTTGTTACGATTATCACCAAGAACGAAGTACTCATCCTCTGACAGGGTAATTGTATCGATTGCCCTTCCCGGGTCCATAATCACTTCACGGCCATAATACTCCTTCAGCACCTCACCGTTAATAAGGATAGTACCATCATAGAGAATCTGAACTGTCTCTCCTGGCAGGCCGATTATTCTCTTAACGAAGTGCATCTTCTTGGCATATCTGTAGGGGAATACCACCACGTCGAATCTCTCCGGCTCATGGAATCTGTAGCTGATCTTATCAACAATCAGATTGTCTCCGTCCATCAGTGTATATTCCATACTCTCGCCAATAACCTCAGTACGCTGTCCTACATATTTGACAACCAAAAATGCCAGCACTAAGACAAACAATATGTATAGACTCGTTCCCAGTACCTCTCTTAAGGTATCATTAAGAATCTTCTTTTTTCTGGATCCTGACATTATTCCTCCATAGACTCTGGCTTCTCTAGTGTTAATCTGCCCAGTCTTCCTCCTCTGTAGTCATCCATAAGTATCTTGGATGCCTTAACAAT
>DCIU01000049.1:0-3783 GCA_002317245.1 Lachnospiraceae bacterium UBA1718 | reverse complement strand
TACTGGATGAAATCTGTTGCCAGTTCTTCCATAACCAGAATCTCATCATTAATTGAACCAATGAAGGCTAATCTCATACCTGTAGCCTGGTCCTCGAACTTAGGCCACAGAATACCTGGTGTATCCAACAGCTCAAGCTCCTTATTAAGCTTAATCCACTGCTTACCCTTGGTCACACCTGGCTTATTACCCGTCTTGGCACAGGCCTTGCCAGCGAAGCTATTGATGAATGTCGACTTACCAACATTAGGAATACCAACAACCATTGCTCTTACAGGTCTGTTCTTAATGCCACGCTTTCTGTCGCGTTCAATTTTCTCCTTGCAGGCTTCCTTAACGGTGCCCTGAATGGCCTTCAGGCCCGCACCGGACTTGGAATTAACCTCAAGGGTATGTATATTCTTAGCCTTGAAGTAGTCCACCCACTGCTTATTAATAACTGGATCAGCAAGGTCTGACTTATTAAGCAGCACCATCCTCGCCTTATTCTGTCCAAGCTCATCAATATCCGGATTGCGGCTGCTAAGCGGAATTCTCGCATCCACAACCTCAATTATCAGATCTATAAGCTTAATATCTTCCTGCATCTGACGTTTTGCCTTCGTCATATGTCCTGGATACCATTGATAGTTCATATATGTTCCCTTACTTCTTCTTGCCTCGTGGAATTACTCCGGCTATGGAGTCCTCACAGGTGGTCTTGAACCATGCCCTTCCTTCAATCAGGTCGAACTTAACCGGTCCTATGTTGCCAGATCTGGAATCTTCACCAGAATTACGGTTATCACCCAGCACAAAGTATTCATCTACACCCAGGGTGATTGGATTCTCTGCAATACCAGCATCCTGTGCCTTATCAATCTTAGGATCCACTTCTTCTACATCATTAACATAGAGTCGGCCATTTCTGAATTCAATAACATCACCTGGCACGCCAACGACTCTCTTAATGTAATAATGGGTATTCTTATTTCCATTAGGCAGGAAGACTATTATGTCCCCACTTCTTGGCTTGCTGATAAGATAAGACAACTTACTAATATATATAGTCTGTCCATTATAGAGATAGGGTTCCATACTGGAGCCAATAATACTGGTCTTAATCCCCCAGTTGGACACAAGAAATAGTGCCAGTCCTATAGCTGCCACTATTCCAAAGGCATATCCGAATATCTCAGATACACGGCTTGTATTAACCTGTGTCTTCCTTCGGCGGAAGTTAAGCCCATCTCTTCTTCTACCCATAATGCGCTATTATAACATGTTCCCCTAGATTGAATAAATACCCAGCTGCTCTGACTGCCATTCAAGCATATCAGCCACTGTAATATTATCAATTACGCCATTAATTGCATCATTGAGCTGCTTGTATACCCTGTATGTCACACATGCGCTGGTCCTTGTGCAGTCCATACCAGAAGTGTCACTAACGCAGGCTACAGGAGCCAGGTCACCCTCTGTCTCTCTAAGAATCATGCCAACAGTAATATCCTTAGGCTCACGGGTAAGAGTATATCCACCCTTGGCACCTCTGATACTTCTTACGTATCCTGCTCTGTTAAGGATAGCAATTATCTGTTCAAGATACTTCTCAGAAATATCCTGTCTCTTGGAAATATCCTTAAGGCTCACAGGTTCACCTGTATTATATGTTGCCAGATCCAGCATTAATCTCAATGCATATCTTCCTTTAGTCGAAATCTTCATACACTACCCCCATAGCTTCTATATTCTACTAAATTTGCAATCTAAAAACCTAGAAACAATTATAGCATAATCTCTATAATGCCTCTAGGTTTTTAGGTATTTGTTGTATTTAATAAGATCTATTCAATTATTAGCAGATTAGTTGTTAGAGAAAAGTGGTGTTGAGAGATATCTGTCTCCTGAGTCTGGAAGAAGAACTACAATGTTCTTGCCCTTATTCTCAGGTCTCTTAGCAAGAATTGTGGCTGCCTTAAGAGCTGCACCAGAAGAAATACCAACTAATATTGCCTCTGTTCTTGCAAAAGCCTTACCCTCAGCAAAGGCATCATCATTCTCAATAGTAATAACTTCATCATAGATCTTAGTATTAAGTGTATCTGGAACGAATCCTGCACCAATACCCTGAATCTTGTGGGCACCAGGTGTTCCCTTAGTGAGAACTGGTGATGAAGCTGGCTCAACAGCAACTATCTTAACATCTGGATTCTTGCTCTTTAAGTATTCGCCAACGCCTGTTACAGTACCGCCTGTACCAACACCAGCTACGAAGATATCAACCTTACCATCTGTCTGCTCCCAGATCTCTGGTCCTGTAGTAGATCTATGAGCCGCTGGGTTAGCTGGGTTAACGAACTGGCCAAGAATAACAGCTCCTTCTGTGCTCTCCTTGAGTTCTTCAGCCTTGGCAATGGCGCCCTTCATTCCCTTGGCACCCTCTGTAAGTACTAACTCTGCACCATATGCAGCAAGAAGATTTCTTCTCTCAACTGACATTGTATCTGGAAGTGTAAGTACTGCCTTATATCCCTTAGCAGCAGCTATAGCTGCAAGGCCGATTCCTGTATTTCCACTTGTAGGCTCAATAATTGTTGCACCTGGCTTAAGAATTCCCTTAGCCTCTGCATCCTCTATCATTGCAAGAGCAATTCTATCCTTAACAGATCCTGCTGGATTGAGATACTCAAGCTTAGCAAGTATTGTTGCATCTGTAGCTTCTGCACCTGCTGCATATCTGTCAATCTGAAGTAATGGTGTATTACCTACTAACTCTGTTACGCTCTTCTTAATCTGGCTCATGATGGTGTCCTCCTAATTCTTAAAATAATATGTGTGTGTTTGTCTTTTCTTTATTATTCCTACTTTCTTCGTAGGAATTGTATGTATTAAGTATATAAATATAACCAGGCATTGTCAATATACCTGGTTATTACTTATTCTTTAGGCTCGTTATAAGTATTGCTTATAACGACTTAATCTCTTCATTCATATTGCCCATCTTATAACCCTTAAGATCAAGAGATATATATGTATATCCAATCTCTCTGAACCTGCCATATACATTAGTCCTAATATCCTCCTGCATGAATCTGGCGAAATCATCAGGATCTAACTCAATTCTTGCCAGATTATCTCCGTGGACTCTTACCCTTATCTGTTTAAAGCCAAGGTCGATTAAGTACTGTTCTGCCTCATCAATCTTATGAAGCTTCTCATCGCTTATCCTCTCACCATAGGGAACACGGCTTGCAAGGCAGGCATAGGATGGTTTATCCCAGGTAGGCAGTCCAAAATGCTCCGACAGGTCTCTTATCTCCTGCTTAGTGAATCCAAGTTCTCTAAGAGGACTCTTGATGCCAAGTTCACTAATCGCCTTAAGTCCCGGCCTGTAATCACCATCGTCATCCTTATTGGACCCATCAAGTATATATTCTATATTCTCAGCCCCAGCTATTTCTACCATCTGACTAAAAATACCCTTCTTACAGTAGTAGCACCTGTTCACTGGGTTATCAAAGTACTCATCTACCTCTTTAACCTCAAATATTATCTGTCTGATCTCCCTATCAGTACAGAAAGCTCTAGATTCATCATTCTCACGTACTGGGAAGGATGCCGACTCTGCCGTAAGGGCAATTGCATTCGCTTTTCCCAGGGAATCTATAGCTGCATATAGGAGAAAGGTAGAATCAACTCCACTGGAATAAGCAACTGCCACCTTCTCAAGCTTCTTAAGATAAAGCTTCAGACTATCATATTTAATAAGTAATTCCTGACTGGCTGACATTAGAAACCATA
>DCIU01000020.1:5105-5257 GCA_002317245.1 Lachnospiraceae bacterium UBA1718 | reverse complement strand
ATGGATGATACGCTGAAAAGAGTTGAGACTATGATATCCGAGGGTATGGACCTCCTTGATATCGGAGGCGAATCAACAAGACCAGGTTATACTAAGATATCAGACGAGGAAGAGATTGACCGAGTTGTCCCGGTAATTGAAGCAGTTAAGCA
>DCIU01000020.1:0-4976 GCA_002317245.1 Lachnospiraceae bacterium UBA1718 | reverse complement strand
TTAAGTATGATCCTAATATGGCTAAGGTTATTGCTGATGCTGGAGTAGCCTGCTGCCTTATGCATAACAGAGATAATACTGATTACACAGATTTCCTTAATGATGTATATAATGACCTTCAGGAATCTATCGATATAGCATTAGCTGCAGGTATTGCTAAGGATAAGATTATGACAGACCCAGGTGTGGGCTTTGCCAAGACTTATGAGCAGAATCTTGATATAATTAAGCATATGGAGATACTGGATGGGTTAGGATTTCCTGTACTTCTTGGTACCAGCAGGAAGTCGGTGATAGGACTTACCCTTGACTTGCCCGCCAGCGAGAGAGTTGAAGGCACACTAGTAACTACAGTATTAGGTGTTCAGAAAAATGCACTTTTTGTCAGAGTTCATGATATAAAAGCTAATTACAGGGCAGTGAAGATGGCGGAGGCTCTGAAATATTAGTTTTTAATTTTTTGTAGCCCTTTAATAAGGAAGACTCGTATAATTTGTTGGATATCCAAGAATTGCTGCACTACAGGGGATATTAACCGATGCTTACCGTGAATATATGGAGACAGAAAGAACTAAATATCCAGTTAGAGACCTTAATTCCTGAGAGTATTTTGAGCGACTTAGGTGATTTCGTTTTTACTCTATGCGCTCTTGAGGATGAGACCGATAAGCTGCTAGGCTTCTTAGTCTATTCCAACCATCCAAGCAATCTTAACCGTGCAGTCTTAAATTACATATACGTCCATGAGGATTACAGGAATATGGATGTTGGAAGCAGGCTTGTTAAAGAGATGATGGATGACCTTGAAGGGACTGAGCTTAAAGCTATTGAGGTTAATCTTCTGGATAGTCTTGGACATTTCGAGGATGCCCTGAACTTTTTCTTTGATACGGGCTTCCAACTGGAGACAGAAGAGAGGGCTCTGATTACCTACCCTCGTCAGGATATTATAGGAAATAAGCTGCTTAAGGAGTCAATTGATAAGTTTGAATCAGTATCAGACCTTAAGGGTGCAAGGCTTTATTCTGATAATGACTCCAGAGAGAATTTCAAGCTAGAACTCCAGATGGGTTATACGAATGCTCATACGGGAAAATTTGATGGCGACTTGAGTTTTTCCATAGTTGATAACAGCGAAATTATTGCATTGGCTGTTGGAACGGTGAATGATGATGGCTTACTATATTATGTGTATGACATGCCATCAGAGAAGATTAATAGAAATAATCTAGGCAGGCTCTTAATTGCAACCGGCCTTGCAGTTAAATCTGCTAATTCTATTAATGATATTACTTTTACGGTTCGAGATATTGATATTTTTACCAGCTTACAGAAGGTATTCGGAGAGCCCGAAGACTTCATCTGTTCACAGAGACTGGTATATAAGAAGGAGGATAAAAATGGACGCATTTGAATTAATATCTAGAAAAGAAGTTTTAAATACAAAATATGCAGATGATAATGAGGTTAGAGAGCATCTTATTAGATTTGACGATAATATTGAAAGCCATAAGGCCGGAAATGAAGACAGAAGAGAAGCTTATAAAGCTAATCTGAATGCTCTGTATGGTTCATTAATTAATAAAACTGATGATGAAATTAAGCAGAGAATGATTAATATAAGCGATATAGAGAAACAGCGTCAGGATGCTTTAGATGCAGGGAATGCCGACTCAGCGAAGTTCCATCAGAAGAGACTTAATGATGAAAAAAAGGCTCTTGAAAAAGCTACAATGGCTAAAGGTGAGTATGCTGAAAAAAGTAAAGATATCTCCAATTTTGATCTTCAGGAGAGAAGATATAATTCTTTTGCTGACATTATCTCTGAATTATATGAGTCACAGATTACAGAAGATTCATCTAAATATTTCAATGATGCAGTAGATAGTGCTAAAGTATTCATTCAAAATATGAGGACAGATGTCACTAATGAAGTAGATCTGTATGAAGAAATAGTGAGATACTATGAGGTAAGAGAGAAGGCTGAAAAGTATATCTCAAAGCGTACTAGTATATTTGGAAAGCATAGTACTAAGGGAAAGAAGAGACTTGACCTGATGACTTCCCTTGTGGAACTTCTGGATATGCATGAGGAGTCTCTTGCTATTAATTATAATAAACTTTTGGTAACCGAGCAGATGAAATATATTTTTGAATCTGATAATTTTGAGTTCCCAAGGACACTTGCTGAATTTGAAAATACAAAATATGCCAAGAGAATTCATAATATATCTCTCTATAATGAAATGGAAAATTATGTAAGCGGAAGTGTGGTTTTGAATCAGAAATTCCTGGATAAATATGGCAAGGATAAAGATTTCAAGATGCACACCAGTGATGATCGTTTTAGTCAGGCATTCACAGTACTTGCTTTTAATCAGGATGGCACATATAGAAATGACATGAATGAGTCCATCGCCAAAATGTATATTGACTGTTTTGATAAAGACAGAGAAAAAGGCAAGAAGGCTATAGAGAATTTTTTAACTAATTATATGTCATATGCAATAAATTCAGTAAAATTGCTTTTTAATGATATGGGAGTTAATCTTGACGGAGATAATATTACAGCTCCAAAATTAACAAAAGAATCCTTTATTAGAAACTATAAGATGTTTTATATGGCTTCTAGAATATATATTAATTTTACAACCCTCAAATCAAATAAAAAGGGACAAATAATTAAAAATACTCCAGAATTTGAAGCTGACGTGGTGGAAGTATTCAATAAGAAAGAGCTTGATCCATATTGGAAGCAGATGAATTATTATATGAGTGCATACTGTGCAGTATATGAAAATGCAATAAAGAAACAAGCGGCAGAATTATCTCTTGATGATAATACGTTAAAAGTCGGCAATAAAGTATCTGCCTATAGTGATGAGATGATAGAGCAGCTTGACCTCACTTTGATGGAAGAGTTCAAGGAAGCATACCGTGAACTTAATTCATAATTCGTAAATATAAAGCAAATATATATAGATTTTAATTATTCAGTTTGAAGGGGAGAATGAGTAATGAAGAGAGTGATTAATCAATTATTAACCATAGCTACAACTGTAGCTATGGTTATTGTAGTGTCATTGGTAGTGTTGCCAGTTAGATCTTATGCTGCAGAGATAGATGATATGACAGCATATGCAGGTGTATTCGATGCTAAGTATTATGCCAAGAATAATCCTGACGTAGTTCTGGAATATGGTAATAATGCTAACAGCCTGCTTACTCATTATATCCAGTACGGTATTAATGAGGGCAGAAGTGCCAGTGCTACTTTCAATGCAACAGCCTATAAGAACAGGTATGCTGACTTGTCTGCTGCCTATGGCAACAAGATGGTTGAGTACTGCAGACACTATGTGCAGTATGGCAAGAAGGAAGGCCGTAATGCCAAGCCTGGAGCAGTGGTAGCGACAGCTGTTACTCCTGAGGTTCCTAAGCTTACATATGTAGCAGCTGCTAATGCGGATGGTTATACCAAGCTTGGTTCATATACTACCAAGTATGATGCCAAGGTTCAGAGGGCAATTAATGTTAATCTTGCTGCAGCCAGAATGAATGGTGCAGTTGTACAGCCTGGAGCTGTATTCTCTTATTCTAACCAGATTCTTCCACGTACTCCTGAGAATGGATATGTGGTTGCACCAGTATACTCTGGCGGTAAGGTCAGCACAGGTGTTGGCGGTGGTATCTGCCAGGTGTCTTCAACTCTATATGCATGTATGTTGACTGTAGGTCTTCCGGCTACCGAGAGACATGCTCATTCTCTTCCAGTTCATTATCTACCAGCTGGAATGGATGCAACAATCTCTGGTACTACCTTAGATCTTAAGTTCGTTAACATATATAATAAGCCACTTATGATTACTGCTGAGGCAGCTAACGGCAACCTTACAGTGTCATTATGGCTTAAGAACTAATTTAATCATTTTTATCATCGAAAGGAGAGAACAACATGAGAAAAAGAATGATTGGTATTTTACTTGCGTTCGCACTTGCGAACTCGGTTATCCTTGCTGGCTGTGGTGATAAAGGTTCATCTAATGATGATCTTCTTGCACAGATCCAGAACAAGGGCAAGATTGTATTTGCAATGGAGGGCCAGTGGGCTCCATGGACTTATCATGATGAGTCGGGAGAGTTGGTTGGCTTCGATACAGAAGTTGGTAAGGCTATTGCAGATAAGCTTGGTGTAGAGGCTGAATTTGTGGAAGGCGAATGGGATGGACTATTTGCCGGTCTTGATAATGGTAGATATGATGCAATTATCAATGGTGTTGAGATTACTGAAGAGAGAACTCAGAAGTATGACTTCACTACACCTTATGCCTATATCCGTACAGCATTAGTAGTATCTAAGGATAATACAGAGATTAAGTCCTTCGAGGACCTTAAGGGCAAGCAGACAAGTAACTCACTGGGTTCAACATATGCTGATCTTGCTGCAGACTATGGTGCAACAGTTCAGAATGTTGATACCCTGTCTGAGACTATTGATATGATTACATCTGGAAGAGTAGACGCTACTCTTAATGCAGAGGTATCCTTCTATGATTACCTTGGAGAGCATCCAGATGCTAATATCAGTATTGTAGCCCTTACAGATGATGCCAGCCAGGTATCAGTTCCACTTCGTAAGGGTGCTGAGACAGAGAGCCTCAGAGCAGCAATGGACAAGGCCATCGAAGAGCTTCGTGCTGATGGTACACTTGCTGAACTCTCTAACAAGTACTTCGGAAGCGATATAACTAAGGCCGAGTAGGATATTTGTCAATGAGCGAAAGATTAATTCAGATATTAATTTCATCATTTACTAAGATTTTGATTCCAGGGATAAAGGTCACCATACCTTTAACCCTGGCTTCTTTTGCTTTAAGTCTTGTTATCGGACTTATCTTAGCCCTGGTACAGATTGCTGAGATTAAGGTGTTGAGACAGATAGCCAGATTCTATATATGGGTATTCAGGGGAACGCC
>DCIU01000105.1:3049-8643 GCA_002317245.1 Lachnospiraceae bacterium UBA1718 | reverse complement strand
AAAATAATACTTTGGTAGTAGATCCTTTAACATGTTCTTCCCTCCTGGATGATGGTTTAATTAATTAAATTATAGCTGAGGGGTCCTCGACTGTCATCTAGAATTGGGCTTCTGTTGTTCATTCTCTAAGTCATGGTCAGTTGCGGGCGGTTTTACCAGAGGAATTACGTTTTATTCCAGTTCCTGCATAACGCTCATATACGCAGGGCGAATGATTTTGTTCATGCATATTAACTCTTCTATTCTGTGAGAACTCCATCCAACGATTCGTGCAATTGCGAATAGTGGAGTATATAGTTCCGTTGGGATGCCGAGCATGTCATACACGAATCCACTGTAGAAGTCTACGTTGGCGCAAACTCCCTTATAGATATGACGTCTTTCATTAATCAGGCTGATTCCTTCCTCCTCAATAATATTGTAGAGGTTCATCTCCTTTTCCTTGCCCTTTGACATCGCCAGCTCGTTAACGTAGCCTTTGAAGATAACCTCTCTAGGGTCTGAAAGAGAGTAAATTGCGTGACCAAGCCCATATATCAATCCCTTGTGATCGAATACTTCTCCATCCAGCATCTTGGACAGGTAGGCTCTTATCTCTTCTCTGTCCCCAATATCATTAATATTCTCATGGATATTGTTCATCATCTGCATGACCTTAATATTGGCTCCACCATGCTTTGGACCCTTTAATGAGGACATAGCTGCAGCAATAGTTGAGTAAGTATCAGTTCCTGCAGAAGTAACAACTCTTGTGGTAAATGTTGAATTGTTACCGCCACCATGCTCCATGTGAAGGATTAGGGCAATATCGAGAATCTTGGCTTCAAGTTCGGTGTATGCCTTATCATGTCTTAGCATTGTAAGGATGTTCTCTGCCGTAGACAGTGTTGGGTCAGGTCTGTGAATATACATGCTCTCATCATTAATATAGTGGTTGTACGCATGGTATCCGTAGACAGCTAGCATTGGGAACTGGGAAATAAGCAGCAAACACTGTCTTATGGAATTCTCAAGGCTGTTATCATCAATTAGTTCGTCATATGAGGCAAGTGTCAGAATACTTCTTGTCATTGAGTTCATTATGTCCTTGGATGGAGCCTTCATTATTACATCCCTGGTGAAGTTGGTAGGAAGGGTTCTGTTATCATTTATTATCTTCTTATAATCTGCCAGCTGGCTGCTGTCAGGCTTCTCTCCAAAGAGGAGGAGGTAGGCAATCTTCTCAAAGCCAAATTCATGAGGTCCTAATTCATTAATTAGTGAATTAACCTTATACCCTCTGTACCAGAGTTCACCGTCAATTGGTGTCTTAATTCCATCAACATCCTTGAAGGACAAAATCTCCGAAATATTGGTTAATCCAGTTAATACTCCCTTACCATTAATATCCCTGAGGCCTCGATTAACCGAATATTTCTCATATAGTTCCTCTGGAATAGAATCATTAGCAAGACACAAAGGCTTCTTCTCATTAGCATAATCAGTTATCATTTTTTCTCCTTTCCTTAGATGCAAAAATGCCACTCTTATCGAGTGGCATAAAAAGAAAAGCAAAGCAAAAAAACATGCTGCAAATCCTCTGCCTGACGAAATTAGCTGACGGGCTAGGCTGAGGTAGCCTTCCATACATGGATTAGCCCCAATAGTTGGTTCTTCCGCTGCTATTACTAGCACTCGACATTTGCATCAATTACTTATTTTTTATCAATAACAAGCACATTATAGCATGTGAATTAGGTAAAAATAATAAACAAATGATTAACTTTTATAAACTTTCAAATTCACACCTTACTCTTCAAGTAAAACGGCTGAAATAATAATGAAAACTGTTCATTGCTCACATTACCATTGATGAAGAAATTTATAATCAGTTTTACATACTTCATATACATTACCTCAGGTCTTATTTTAGAACATCTCGCATGCTCCGCGTTCTGGCGCTTCCTTGCCAGACACATAGCCTCTGCGGAAGGACATATTGACCTCACGTAGTTCCATCTCGCCATCTATATATGGCTGATACATCTCGATGATTCCGGGTGCGCATCCATCGCATCCACCCTCTGTATTTCCAAGGGCCTCGGCGACAATCTGAGCCCTCTCTTCTTTGGTTGTATCTTTAATCAGAATTGACTTCATTTTTTCTAATCTCCAAAAATCATTTTCTCTAACATATCACATTCTGCCCTAATTGTCTCTAACCACGGTGGACGAGTTCTTGCAGACTCTCCTGCTACTGCAGAAGTTCTTGAGGAAGTGGCAGCTGCGGTAAATGGACGAGCTAAGATTATCGTGGATGGCGGAATACGTTCCGGACTTGATCTGTTTAAGGCTTATGCTCTTGGTGCTGATTACTGTATGATTTGCAGACCTGTACTAATATCTTATTATGGTGGCGGTACAGAAGGAATCGAGTGCTATTTCGACAAGCTCTTAGCAGAACTCACTGATACGATGTATATGTGTGGTGCAAGAAGCATTGCAGAAATAACACGAGATATGATTAGAATATAGGTAATAATAGGACCTGTCGTTGACAGGTCCTATTTTTGTTGACTACTTATATTTGTTCTCTCTCGCTCTTCACGTTAATGCTTATTCTTTTCTGAAATTACATTTCCCGATTTCTCTATTTGAATGGTGAAATCTTCCAATGAAATGCCGAGTCTGTCTGCTGCTTTTCTAGCATCTAGCAGTCCTTCACTAACAAGTCCTAAAATGCTATCTTCTATTCCCTTGTTATATGCCATATCCGACTCTTCACGTATCTTCTGCTCTATTGTCATATAACCGTTCCTCCATCCAACATCATTACTGTACTCAATGGTCTTATTATCAATAGACATGGTAAAATCGTCATTTGCCTTGCCTGTCTTAATATATTCTAATACATTTACAAGCTTATCGTCCACTCCGTCATATGATCCCCCTGGCCATAACACAACAGATAGTACTTCATCATTAAGTTCAACAGACGGATCGTTCACACATAAGCTTTTGAACATATATACACTTTTGTTCTTATCAAATGGGTCCCCATAATTACAGAAAAAAATAACAATGTTATTAGCTAATAGCCTATAGTCCTGCCCTTGGCGAATCATGTCCCTATCTATCTCACTGTGATAATACCTAATTCGTTTGCCTAAGTGAGCATATTTTGTAGTCTGCATTTCAATATCGTATGCATTACCATCCGTATCCCGCACATAAACATCTAGCCGAATACCATGATTTGTTATTCCAGAGCTTAGTTCTCTTTGGTATACAGGTGAGGATATTTCTGCAATACTGATGCCAAGGACGCGTTCTAGCAGTTCTTTGCACTTTTCTTTTTCCTCAAATACATGGCAGAACATGTAATCATCCGTAATGGGAATAATTGGCAAATTTTCATCCATAAGCAATACCTCCTGAGCAATATGGTCTTATTTCACAATTGGGATTATTTGTCGAACGACACTCAATTTTGAATTGTGAATAGATTTGTTAAGTTATAACCATATTATCATACTTGTAAAGAAATTGCTTATGATTTTATTATGTGGTCAATATAATGGTGCTCGAAATATGTAGGATGCAGGCCGGTCAGTTTTTTTCACTAATGGTAGCGATTACCTTATCCAGGTCCTTCTGGGAATCGAATAAGAACTGAATCTTATCTCCATTACAGGTCTCGAATACCATCCTCTCAACCGGCACACAGCCAGCACAGCAGCCAGTCACATGCACGCTGCTCTTGTCGCATGTATATCCAGTGACAGCCTCAAATGGCAGGTATTTGTTATCAGCTCTGTATATAGCCTTTGCGCTCACCTTGAACTGTCCGACTCTCTTAGCAGTCTTCTTGTCAGCTGCCGCATCTTCAATTGTATGGCCTTCCACTAATGATACTAATTTGCTTCCGAACATTTTGCCTCCGTTAATTATTTTTCTTTGATAGGGTTAACTACCCTAGGCCCTGATAGGTTCCATCATATCAGATAATAGGTTATATCGGCAATGTGCGACGAAGTTGCAAGTTCATTATCCATGAATTATACTAATGTAAAGAAAGGAGTTGATGATGTTATGGGTGGAGCGATATTAGATTATGAAGCAAGAAGAATATCAATAAATTCATTTATTGAAGGAATGCTTGAAGGAAATGCGTCAGAAGATAGCATTATCAATCGATTGACTACTAAATATCAGTTAACAGTTGATGCGGCAAAAGAAGCCATTCAGTATGCCAAATCCGTATCTATTAGTTAATTTAATAATTACCATCACACACAGAAAGCCAGCGTTTGCTGGCTTTCTGTTATTTTATGATAAAGTTAACATTAGGAGACTTATAGTTTTTACACTTTCCTTTGATTTTTTCTATATTCCATTGGGGTGATTCCCATTATTTTCTTGAACTCCTTGCCAAAGTAACTGGTTGAACAGAAGCCGCAGGTATATGCTATCTGTGATATTGAGAAACCAGATTCGGTAAGCAGTGTGGTTGCCATCCTGACCCTGTACTGCATCAGATATGCGAAGGGTGACAGGTTCAGAATATTATTAAAGGTTCTTATAGCTTCGCGCTCACTTATATTGGCTGCATATGAAATATCTAACAGAGTGATCTTATTCATATAATTATTATGCAGATATTCCATCATTATTTTTAGTCTGTCTTCACCCTGGGATGAAGTAAGTCTTTTTTCATTTATTATGTCATAGGCTTTTTCGTAGATTAGAAGGATCATTGATGACAGGGCATTTCTAACCTCTATTTCATAGCCAGTCTTCTTCTCATCGGACAGATCCTGAGACAGCTTAATCAGTTGCGTAATTTTTCTATCAGCAACTAATGCCTGTCCAAAGGTCATAATATCAAGTTCCTTGCATGTGAGAATAGGCATCAGGTAATTAGCATAGAAAACGCTGTTTATACTTCCATATATGATTGAAGCATGGAATACCTGATTCAATGTTATGACTTTCACGCTCCCAACTGGGCACTGGAAATGCATAACATTGGAATTAATGAATGCCGCATCACCTGAAGAGAGGTTAATTGCTTTATTGGCTGTCTTAATCTCTATCTCTCCCTGTAAGACATATATAAGCTCCAGGTCCTCATGCCAGTGCCATGGTATATTTCCACTGGGGAATCTGTCTGGCTCAACATAATAGGAACTGTGGGGAAATAGTTTTTCCGCATGGGGTAATATTTCTTCGTTTGTATCTTTAAGTACCAGCTTATCAATATACATATATCCCTCCAAAATATAACTATATTGCCAAAGCGCCAGAATGTAGGCGTAATAATTATACTTTATGGCAAATATTATATATCATCACGCACACATGGACAATATAATTATATTATCAAAAGAAAGGAGGACGCCACTATGAAAGAGCATCCAGTAAAAATAATGAATATTAGTGACTTAATTAGATTCAATAGTTATGTTAGAAAGAATCACATTAGAGGAAATGTGGTGCAGAAATCGCTTAGTGTCAAGGCATCTTCCGTTTGGGGACTTGCTCTTGCTCTTCCACTTGATTCAGCAACACTGATTACCGACAGCGATTGTAAATTCGCATAGTATATTTAGTTA
>DCIU01000105.1:1631-2975 GCA_002317245.1 Lachnospiraceae bacterium UBA1718 | reverse complement strand
CCCCCCCTATCAATTACACTACCTCAAGCAGGCAGGCATATTGTTGCATTGCAAGGTCATATTCCGGCTCACCAAGGGCCTCAAGCATGCCCTTGTAGAAGTCATCGTTACTAAGTCTTACGAGAACGAGGGTGTCCTCAGGCAACCTCTCACTGATGTACAGTAGGGCAACGAATAGCAGGCCGGTTATACTGTAGGCCTTCATTGATTCATCCAGGAAAGCTGGGTCTTCGATCATTATTACTCTGTCAGACAGACGCTTTCCAAGCCATGTAGCTTTAACTTCTCCGTTCTCGACGAAAAAGCTGCACGCTTCATATGGCAGTCGCTTCATATTCAGGTTGAGACCGCACTGCTCTGCTCTAACCTGCATTTTACGTATCATCTCTTTAGACAGTTCACTGTAATCATAGACCTTGTTGTATAGGTATCCATACTTATCTGCATTTCTCGCCAGATTCACATTCTTTAAATCCTGCAGATAATAGCCCAGTACATGACCGCCAAGTGCAACTGGCAGGAAGTGGTTATGAATAAGTACCGAATAGGCATCATCCACTCTCTCGGCCCCATCAATCACTGTGCCAAATATTATTCTAAAACCCAGTCGCTTAAATTTTTCCCCAGAATACTTAATAAGGCTGCTTGCTATGCCCTGCTTCCTGTACTCCTTCATCACGTACAGGTTAACCAGATTAATATCCCTTGGATTGGCCTCGGATATTCTGTAGTCTGCAAAACCAATCAGACTATCGCCATCCAGCGCCCCGTATCTTATATGTATTCCGTCTCCAGGATTAATTAGCTTAATTGTCATTTTCACTCTTCTCTTCCTCAATTAGTTGAAGCCCTGGCACCTCTAAGCCTGCCGCTTCTGCCTTGTTAAACAGTTCATTATTATAGAAGATTCTCAGTTGCTTTTTCATCTTAGGATCTGATTCACCATCGAACTGAACAAGACCACTTTTAGTATCAATGGCAATTCCGTACTTGTCTGTCAATTCATTCTTCATGTAGGAATCCCAGGCGGTCAGGAAGTCAATCATATTATTTATATTCTCATATTCCTCTTGGTCATCTTCCCTTATCGAATCAAATATTTCTGGGAATTCTCCCTTAAGGTTACTGTATCTTAAGGCAATGCCACTTATCTCTTCTATCTTTTCAATATTTTCAAGTACATAGTCAGTATCAAGCGCCTTATCGACTGAGAATTCATCAAGCTTGGCAAAAAGACTCTTTATGCATTCCTTCAGCGCTTCGTGGTCATTATCAGCGAAGGCATTCAGGTATTTATTATTCCACTCTTCCTTTGCCATCTCCTCATCATTTGCAGGATTACCA
>DCIU01000105.1:0-1584 GCA_002317245.1 Lachnospiraceae bacterium UBA1718 | reverse complement strand
AATCAGTCTGTCAATTTTATCACCTGGAAGGTTAATGTCCCCTTTCCTGTTACTATTATTGAACATCTCTTCCTTTATATGCTTTCTGGTCGTAATCTTAAGGACTGCATTCATGACCTTCTCATCCGTTAATCGAGGATTCTTAGAAGTATAGTTCCACTTATAGTATTCCTTAAGCTTGCTTTCGTACTCCTCTCTCTCGTTCTCGTGATACAAATGAGCGCAGATTTCGGCCACTTCAGCTGCTCTTTCCTCTATAATGTTAACCTCTGGTGGAAGGTTATTTTTTATTTCTTCGTTTGCATCAAGAACAACCTTAGGATTCTCAAGAATTGCCACATTTGAATTATCCAGGCAATAGTAATTTCTATTCATTACAGTGCGGTTGAATTCATTCAGAATCTCTTCTCTGTCCTCATCATCCAGCTTGGCTTTTCTAATCTCTTCGCGAACCTTCTCGCATTCAACCATATCCTTGCCCTTCATGGCCTTTTTCACATATTTATCGTATGAATGCTCCTCTGATGAATCATCTGATATGAGTGAATTGCCTTCACTTTTCATAATGACATCATATTCATCCATCTTTTCGATTCGTTGTGGCTTCTGGCTCTTTGTGAAAGTGCAGGCACCGTCTGACTGACTAACATCATACTGGTCAGTAAATAATGAAATCAAGGTGGAGTAAGCAACATTCAATTTCGCAATAGCAGCCAGGCGCTTCTGCACACTGTCAGGCTGGTGCAGTAGATATTCCCTATTATAAGTATCCTGTTCAAATAAGTTCTGATAATTGGCTATAAGTAAGCTGAGTCCTCTGTATTTCTCATAGGATTTCAGGATTTTCTCCGGCCTGTAGTATTCTGGATCTATCGGCATCTTAAGCATCTTATTAATAAGCTCATCCAGATATACATTTCTCTTAGTCTTGTCCTCATCCATGAAAGCCTCGGCATAGGCCAGGTTCTTCTCAAAAAGCTCAGCATCCTCAGGTGTTGCAGGACTGCCGTCACTGTTGAAGCTAAAGAGTCTGTCGGCCCCCATAATCAGGCAGCGTCCATCTAAGCCCGTATCTGGTGCAAAGCTTTTGCCCAGCTTCTTTTCAACAATGGCTGAGCATCGCTTCTCCCTGCGGATAATACGGCTGATTCTTACCTGCTCAGGAGTAAGCATATTAATATTTTCCTCTGTGTCCTGATGTCTGGCCTTAAGCTCCAGCTTACCTATATCCAGCAAAACGGCATCATTTTCAGGACTATACAGGTCCCTGGATTTCTCTATATTATCAATCCTGATATCACGTAGTATTTCATTTCCAACAAGAATGTTATCAAGCCTTGCCTTAATGTCTTTTGCAAGCTTCTGTCTCCTCTTTCCCTTCTTGGAGAACCTGTGTCCCGCATGGGTATCAAGATACTCTGTGGCAGCATCCCTTAAGGCATAGAATTCCTTGGCATAGGCGAACTCCTTCCCATTGCAGTCCTTCTGGTTAAGCTTGTTAAAAAGTGCTGTCATTGAGTCTTTGAGTGTGGCAAATTCCTTATTCGCAGACTCGCTATCCTGGAGCAGCTCCCTGTTTAAGCT
>DCIU01000064.1 GCA_002317245.1 Lachnospiraceae bacterium UBA1718 | reverse complement strand
GCAATTGATAATCCAAGTCCTGAACCTTCTGTCTTTCTGGATACATCACCTCTTGTGAATCTCTCTGTCAAATCATTAGAATTAACATTAAGAGGTTCAGCCGAGATATTCTTGAAGGATAAGACTGCCGCGTTATCTATGATATCCATGCTCACATATACACGGGTATTCTCCAGTGCATACTTATAAATATTGTTGTAGAGATTCTCTACTACTCTGTAGATACCTCTGCTGTCAGCCATAACAAATACTGGCTCTCCAGGAAGATCAAGAATTGGTGTCAGTCCCTTCTCCTCGAACTTATCAATGAACTCGCCAACTGACTGGTTAATCAGCTCAACTAAGTTAATCTTCTCAATGGATAATGAGATATTACCTGAGCTAATCTTGCTGGCCTCAACCAGGTCATTAGTAAGGGACTTAAGTCTCTGGGACTTCTGATCAAGCACATCGATGTATCCCCTGATTCTCTCATCCTGAATATTCTCTCTCTTAAGTAGATCAACATAATTAATAATTGAAGTAAGAGGTGTCTTAATATCATGGCTTACATTGGTAATAAGGTCCGCCTTCATCTTCTCATTTCTCATGGAAGCATCCACAGCCTTATCGATTCCATCACCGATATTATTAACAGCATTAGCCAGTGCCAGATTGTCACCATGCATGCTCTTAGTATTAATCTTATGCTTCAGATCACCATCAGATATTGTAGTAATACCATCAACAATTGTCTCTCTGGTCTTAGTCTCCTTATAGAGCCAGATTCCAATGATCATGTCAAAACAGAATGCAATTAAGATACCGCCTACGCCCAGTAATACAAGCACCAGGTTGAGGGCCAGGAATAGTAAGAATGGAAGCCAGGTTCTGGTAATAAGCTGTCCATTATCATAGAGGTCAATTGCACCATCTCTAATCTTCACACATATCCATCTTAACAGACTGCCCTTCCAGATGAGATGGCACTTAATCTTACGAACAAATATCAGATACAGTGGCAGAAGAATCGCTGCCGACAGCGCCGCCTCAGTGCCAATAATTGTATATATAAGATAGTGGTCACCTAAGTAGAGCTGCTGACTCATGAATATCTCGTCAGTCATTGCAAGCAGGCATCCTATTAGTAAGAAAGCTGCACCTACAATAATCAGATATATCTCGAAAGCCATTCCATCGGACTTGCCTGGCTGAATACTTACAGACTTATTACCCTCTTCATCAACAAGCGTTACCTTACCTGCCTGAATAGTAAGTCGTACAATAATAATTAGCAGAATAATGACCGAAGCAACAATCACGATACAAGATGGAATAAATAGAGGATCATCCTGCTCATATACCCTCTTAGCTTCAACAAATACATCCGATGCTGAATAGGTCTCATCCACTGCAAGCCATACTCTTGATCCATCCCTGAAGGAATACTCGTATCCGTCCATTGCTGACTTCATAAATTCAGGAGATATCCCCTTGGAATTAGTGGCAAGCTGAAGCTTGTCAGGGTTGAAGCATATATACTTATTATGTCCTGTGAAGATCTTGCTTAAGTCATCATTGGACATAGCCATTACATTCTGTGGAAGGTTAGTATATCTTCTTGAAACTCCATCATTATCTACTAACTGGTAGCAATAGAGGAGGTTGGTCTTACCCTCACTGTATTTACTAACCAGGTCAGTATATTCTGTATAATTAGAAAACAGCGCCTCAGCTGAGTTGCATAAGTTTTTGACAAGCTGCTCATAATCTGCGCGGCTGCTGGCCTTGCTAATCAGAGTCTTGCCATCAGAAGTCTTATATCTGTCAACAAGTATATACATTGTGGCAGATTCGTCCTCCTGGCTGGCCTCATACTCCTGGGCTACGGACATATTGTCTTCAACTACATCCCCAATATCCTGTCCATCGATGGAATCTGCATGTACAATCTCTGCATCAGAGGCGGTAAGCTTCTTATCACCGCTCTGAAGCGCATAGAAATAGGTGTCAAGCTGTGCATTAGTACCAGTAACAGTCTGGTAATCATAACCATAATTGCCCCATTTAATAAGGTCATCAAGATTGTAATATACAGAAGGTTCAGATACCTCCATCTGCTTGTTTCTATTGGCAAAAGCTGTGATGTCTATCTTCTTCTTGCCATCATACTGACCATTGGTCTCCATCTGGTTGCGGATAACAGCTAGTCTTGTGATGTCCTGAACGCCATTGCGTAAGCTTCTATTGAAGAAGGTCGAATCCTCAAAGGCCACGCGGCTTCTCTCAAGATAATTAACCGTCTCCTCAATAGTCTCTCCATTAATATTAACCTTAACGATGCTGGATAATATAATCTCCATACTGGCGATGCCAATCAAGGCCGACAGCAGGCAGGCAAATACTATAAGAACACCATTACGGTAACTCTTCTTAATCTTCATAATGCTCCCCATTCTTACTTAGTTCTGTTTCTCGATCTTGTAGCCAACGCCCCATACCACCTTAAGGTACTTAGGGTCCTTGGGATTAATCTCGATCTTCTCTCTGATATGTCGAATGTGAACAGCAACTGTATTGTCTGCGCCTATTGCTTCCTCCTCCCAGATATTCTCGTATATCTGGTCAATAGAGAATACTCTTCCCTGATTCTTAACAAGAAGTAGCAGGATATTGTACTCGATTGGTGTAAGCTTGACTATCTCGCCATCAACAGATACTTCCTTATGGTCATCATTGATCACAAGACCACCAGCGGCATAGATATTCTGCTTCTCTTCCAGTTCATTACCAAGCTTGGTATAACGTCTTAAGTTAGACTTAACTCTTGCAACAAGCTCAAGTGGATTGAAGGGTTTGGTCACATAATCATCTGCTCCGATGTTAAGACCTAATATCTTATCTACATCCTCTGACTTAGCTGAAAGGAAAATAATAGGAATACTGCTCTTCTCCCTAATCTTCATACAGGCATGGATTCCATCTAACTTAGGCATCATGATGTCGATGATGAGAAGCTTAATATCATTATCCTCATTAAGGATCTTAACTGCCTGCTCTCCATCATAGGCCTTAACAACACCATAGCCCTCCTGCATAAGATAGATCTCTATCGCGTCTACAATTTCCTTTTCATCATCACAAACTAAAATATTAGTCATTGTTTTCATCCCCTTCTTTGGTTCACTTCGACAATACCTATTAAAACATCTAAATACAAAGAAATAGTCGGTATAAAAATTAAGATATTCTTAAAATGCGTTTTTTAGCCAGGTTATTTTTTCTCCACATATTGATATTACGTCAAAACGCATGAAGCGTTTCTCATTCTTAAAGGCTATATACCACTGGGCGCATCTTCGTATTGTTCTCTGTTTCTTAATATCCACAGCCTCCAGCGGTTCCCCATGGCTATTATCCTTCCTATACTTGATTTCAAAAAAGACCAGGGTCTCTCCATAGGACTCTCCCCGGTCAATTCCTATTAAATCAATCTCACCTATACGGCCACAACGTACATTGCGGTCTATGATCTCAACCTTTTCATTCTGAAGATATGCTACCGCAGCATCCTCGTAATATGTTCCAATCTGACGTGTATTCAATCATCACCTCATTTTGAGCTCTAAGGAACGTCTCTAGGGCTCATTTTATGCTCTGGCGTCGAAGGACTGTGTGCTAAGGAGAATATTGCCATCCCCTGCGGTAATGTTATCAATGGCCGATTTCTCCGGACCGTCCATCTTGGTTACCACAGATGTGCCCAGGTCATAACCCTTGGCAGCAAGTCTGGCATTCAGCTCATCAATATGGTCAGCTATGAAATCAATCATGGATTCATCCTCAAGGCAGAATTTGGTGGACAACTTCTGTCCATCCTGAAGGGTTAGGAAGATATCCATATTGCCAAGATGTTCCATGGACAGATGCAAAAGTGCGGTCAACTTACCATCCTCTCCTCCTGTCCCTCGTCCCTTCTTGCGGGCGTAGACATAGAGGTCACCGTTGGCCTGGGAATCATTCATCTTAAGTGGCAGCTGAACATAGTTATATAATTCGTTCATCTGGTTCATGAAGTTAGTATTCTCCTTCACGTTAACCATGGTACGGGCGAAGTCTGTATCAGCCTTGCCATTCTCTGCCATAAGTCTGCTAAGGTTCTCCGCAAGGTCTGTAGTTCTTTCATAATATTTCTTAACATACTTCTCTTCACCTACAGACTTGGGATCCATTAAGAAGTTATCCTTTAATAGCTCAGTAAGGGAATTCTTGATCTGCTCCCTTACAGCAGGATCAGACATCTGCTCCTTAGGCATAGTGGCCAGCTTCTCGAATACATTGAACTTATTAATATCTATATTATTAGCCTCTGCCTGAGGACCATTCTGTGTTGCTTCAGCCTCCGCTTCAACATTAACCGCAGATGATACATTAGTAGGTGCCCCACCATTAATAGCGTCATTAATATTAGCGACCTCATTATTCGAGAGCATCATATTGGCCACAGTATTGGCATTATCAGACGCTATCTGATTAAGAGCTTCCCCATTCTGTCCATTAACAACCTGTCCGTCACCTGCTGTATTGGTATCAACTAATGCCGCTTCAGCCTGCCCCTC
>DCIU01000098.1 GCA_002317245.1 Lachnospiraceae bacterium UBA1718 | reverse complement strand
AGAAGTCCTTAAGGTTCTCATATTCATTTCCATTTACAAAACGCGGTATCGACGTAATGTACGATACCGCATCCTTGTAGCTTTTAATATTATTCAAATCGGATCTCCTGGATACCTGTTATCTCTTAGGTACCGATCTTCTCTCAATCTGCTCATCCTTGCAGACGAATCTGACGAAGGTCTCTTTCTTCTCTTTAATAAGAAGTGTTGATGTCTCAATTCCAATAGTAGAATTAGGGAATATATCACCTCTTACGATAATAGCAGCGTTGGCCGCCATAGCCATCTTATCGCCCAGAGTCTTCTTATCTCTTGCGATCTCGTCCAGAGTCTGGTAAGCAGCATCCTTCTCCTCATTCAGAGCAAAGATTCTGTCCTTCTGCTTCTGGTTGACGCCTCGCTCACGTCCAATCTTAAGAAGTGTTGTCATCTCACTTACCGCGTTGGCAAGCTGAGTATTAATCTTATTCTCTCTGTGATTAAGCTTAGCAAACTTCTGATAATCCATTACAGAGAATCCCGCGTGGATGAAGGTCTTAGGTTCAACCTCTGTACCACAGTTACGAAGCTCAACACCTCTAAGACCATGGATACGTCCACCAATTGCCACTCCTCTGCTTCCGTCAAGGTATACCTTGCCGTCAGCCTCAAGAGTTGAATTAACAGAAGAATTAGCGCGAATATCTCCGTGGGCCTCAACGCTTCCATGCTCAATAAAGTCACAGAATACATTACCCATGCTGGATATCTTGCCCTTGCTTCCGCCAATGAAGCCTCCAGTGATTGTTACATCACCCTTGGAATAGATAAGAGCACCTGATACCGTACCATTAATAGTAATATTACGTCCAGCACGAATAACAACTCCTGATTCCACATTACCATTAACAATCATATCGCCGTAGAACTCAATAGTACCCTTGGTCATATCAAGATCTTCATTAATCTCGTATACGCTTAAGATCTCTACATTATTATCAGACATGGATATCTTGCCATCAATTGTAGCAAAGTACTCATTGTCGTCATTCTTCTCAATGTATTTTCCACGAAGCGGTGGCTTATCCTTAACGAACTTAGGAGTAAGTGGCTTACCCTGTACATTAATGCCCTTGGTACCCTGGATAGCTGGATGATATACCGCAATCTTATCTCCTGCAGCTACGTTGGTTAGACGGCACATAGACGCATAGTCAACCGTTCCATCCTCCCTGATATCAGGCTGCTTACGCTTCTCCATATCAATAAGGTACTCGAAGTATCCCTCTGTACCCTCTGTCTCTGGTGTACCTACTGCAACCTCTATCTCCTCTTCGTACATACCAAGCTGAATAGAATCCATAATCACCTTGGTCTGGATACCACTAATTACACCCTTGCTACGAAGCTCACGCATAATCTCTGGCACAGTATAGGTCTCACCGTATGCAGGATATGACAGGAATATAGAGGCACTCATCTTGTCCTCTGAGACTGTAACCTCAACCGATTTGGAATCGACTTCCTCCTCTTCTTCGGCCTCCTCAGTCGCATCCACTTTTTCCTCGGTATCCTCATCCTCGAAAAAATCAACGATCTTAGTCTTGGCTTCTCTCTTCAATTGTTGTCTAAGGGCTGCCAGCTCGTCCGCGGTCAGCTTCAGTTCTTCTTCCATTTAGACCTCAATTCAGTTCTACTTCTATTAATAATATCGGCAGATTTTCTTCCACCTCAAATATTACTTGCTTAACTTCTCAAGCTGCTTAGTAACCTCAGCTAACATCTGCTCGTACTTAGCTAACTTATCCTTCTCTTCCTGAACCTTAGCAGCAGGTGCCTTGGAAGTGAACTTCTCATTAGAAAGCATTCCAGTTGCTCTCTTAATCTCGCCCTGGAGACGTCCCTCTTCCTTCTTAAGACGCTCTATCTCCTGCGCGATATCAACAAGCTCAGCGAATGGCATGTATACATTGGCATCTGGAATCACTACTGATACTGCGTCATCAGCAATTCCTGCCATATCACTCTGAACAATAACCTCTGATGCATAAGCCAGAGAACCGAAGAAGAGCTTACCTGTCTCGAAGGTGTCGCGCACATCAGCCTTATCAGATACTACAGTAACAGCAACCTTCTTGCTTGGAGCAACATTCATCTCTGTTCTGGCATTACGAATACCTCTTACAGCGTCCTTAATGCGCTCGATGTCAGCCTCTTCCTTAGCAAAAGATCTAGCCTCTGAGTATACTGGCCAGTTGGAAATCATAATAGACTCTTCGTCTGACTGTAATGTGCAGAAGATCTCCTCTGTAATGAATGGCATATATGGATGTAAGAGCTTAAGGGCATCAATAAGCACTGTCTTAAGTGTAAAGAGTGCCGCATTCTGGCTCTTGGCATCGTCTGAGTTGTAGAGACGTGGCTTAACCATCTCGATATACCAGTCACAGAACTCATCCCAGATGAAGTCATATACCTTCTGAACAGCAATACCAAGCTCGAACTTGTCCATGTTCTCTGTTACATCTGCAACTAATGTATTGAGCTTAGAGATAATCCACTTATCTACTGGCTCAAGATCGGCAGCATCAGGAGTAGTTACCTCCTTGCCCTCCATATTCATCATGATGAAACGGCTTGCATTCCATACCTTGTTAGCGAAGTTTCTGCTTGCTTCTACTCTTGACATGTAGAAACGCATATCATTACCTGGTGCATTACCAGTAATGAGTGTAAGTCTTAATGCATCAGCACCATACTTATCAATAATCTCAAGTGGATCAATACCATTGCCAAGAGACTTACTCATCTTACGTCCCTGATCATCACGAACCAGTCCGTGGAAGAGAACTGTCTTAAATGGTCTCTCGCCCATCTGCTCGAATCCAGAGAAGATCATTCTGATAACCCAGAAGAAGAT
>DCIU01000012.1:2480-2802 GCA_002317245.1 Lachnospiraceae bacterium UBA1718 | reverse complement strand
ACTTCAAGGGCCTTGATGACATGGGCCAGGATACCTACAGCTACGAGGAAGCCTTCGAGAGATACCAGTTAGCCCTCGCCAATTCCATTGTTAAGAGGGCAAAAGCCAGTGAGACTGCATATACCTGTCTTAAGGCAGGCTGGTTATGCGAGAGCTGGTTAGAAGACCTTAAGAAAGCCGACTGGCCAGACAATGCTCTTATTAAGAAGGTTGAGGGTTATGAGAAGGAATTCACAGAGAATGCTTACGAAGGCCTTAATAAGGCAGTAAGTAGTGAGATGCCACCAATCTGTGGCATGGACGAGAGCACAGTCAATTATCT
>DCIU01000012.1:0-2310 GCA_002317245.1 Lachnospiraceae bacterium UBA1718 | reverse complement strand
TATCATTTATCTACCGAGATCAAGTTTTGTGTAGCTCCTCTTCACTGGTTCATGATGAATGCCTTCTCTTGTTGAGGCGTCTGTTCCGGAACAGTCATCAGTTGCCAGTAAGAATCGAGTGATTGCATATGCAGCACCTGCTACTGCAGTTACTACAGTGATAAGAATGATTAGTCTCTTTATTAATTTAGCCATATCAGTCTCCCTTTTTTACAAAAAAACTATTCTTATTTTACTATCTAATTTACATAAAATCAAGGAAACACAATATATAGTGTTTTTTAGTAGATTTTTTGCTTTTATATGGAAAATATTGTGGTTTTGTATTGACTAGATACATAAATAATATTAGTATTTTAGAGAAGGAAAATTAAGAGGGATTTTCGAGAACCTTTAATTTTTTTTGCCCATTTTTAAACGAGAGAAGGAGATAGTAGTATGAAAAATGAAGAAGCAATCTATGATGCTAAGACCCTTGGCAAGGGTAAGATGACCGTCCTCGGTATTCAGCATCTCTTCGCAATGTTTGGATCTACAGTATTAGTTCCAATCCTTACTGGCTTAAGCGTATCTGCAACACTTTTATTCGCAGGCTTGGCTACATTATTTATGCACCTTGTTACAGGTAAGAAGGTTCCTGTATTCTTAGGTTCATCATTCGCATTCCTTTCAGGTTACTTCACAATCACAGCAATGGGTGTTGAGAGAGGCCTTACACAGGCTCAGGCTCTTCCATATGCTTGTTTCGGTGTAGCTTGCGCAGGTCTGTTATATCTTGTACTTGCACTTGTATGTAAGATTTTCGGAAGTGCTAAGATTATGAAGTTCTTCCCACCAGTAGTTACAGGTCCTATCATCATCGCAATCGGTTTGATCTTAGCTCCTTCAGCTATTAACAGCTGTTCATCTAACTGGGGAATCGCACTTGTTGCTATCGTAGTTATCATCGTATGCAACATCTGGGGTAAGGGAATGATCAAGATTATCCCAATTCTTATGGGTGTACTTGCTTCTTATATCGTAGCTGCTATCTTTGGCAAGGTTGATTTCTCTGGTGTTGCTTCTGCAGCATGGATTGGTCTTCCTGTTAAATATCAGGATACAGTATTCAGTATCTTCAACAGCTCCCTTGATAAGGAACTTCTTATCGCAGCTGTAATCGCTATTATGCCTATCGCAATCGCAACAATGATGGAGCATGTAGGTGATATCTCAGCTATCGGTGGTACAATCGGTAAGAACCTCATTGAGGATCCAGGTCTCCACAGAACATTAATCGGTGATGGTCTTGGTACTACAATCGCTTCATTATTCGGTGCTCCAGCTAACACAACATACGGCGAGAACACAGGTGTACTTGTACTTACTAAGGTTTATGATCCATTCGTAGTTAGACTTGCAGCTTTCTTCGCAATCGCATTAAGCTTCTGTCCTAAGTTCGCTGCATTAATCGCAGCTATGCCTTCTGCAACAGTTGGTGGTGTATCAATTATCCTCTACGGTATGATCTCATCAGTTGGTATTAGAAACATGGTTGAGAACCACACAGACTTCCAGAAGAGCCGTAACGTTATTGTATGTGCAGTAATCGTTGGTCTTGCACTTGGTGTTAACTTCTCTGGTCTTCTTGGTGCAGATATCACATCAGCTGGTAACAACGCAACTGGTGCTATCTCATTCATGGCTGGTTCAATGAAGATCTCTCTTTCAGGTCTTGCTGTTGCTTCAATCGTAGGTATCATCCTTAATGCAATCCTTCCAGGTGGTCGTGATGAGTACCTTCCTAATGAAGAGAATTCAAGCTCACTTGGCAAGTTCTAATCGGGCAATATAGATAATAAATTAATCGGGCGTCATCCTTAAGGATGGCGCCTATTTTTTATTTACTGATGCCTGTATTTGTGCTATATTGACTATTATAGACAATTACTAATTATAAATTGGGGAATTATACATTTTTTGATACTGTGGGGGTAGTATGAGAGAGAGTTTTTTTGACTTAAAAAGTGAGAAGCAGGACCGTATGATCAACGCTTCACTGCATATGTTTGCGGTCAATGGTTATAAGCATGCAAGTACAGATGATATCGTTAAGGAAGCTGGAATTAGCAAGGGATTATTGTTCCATTATTTTGACAGCAAGGCAGGATTATATGCCTTCCTCTTAGACTATAGTGTCAGATATCTTCTCTTCGAATATAACAGATATATTGAAAATGAGGACGACTATTTTGAGTATCATCTGAAGTTAGAGCAGGCTAAGCTTAATGTGCTTCGTAACTATCCTTATATGTATGGATTTATTGATGG
>DCIU01000104.1:1130-5201 GCA_002317245.1 Lachnospiraceae bacterium UBA1718 | reverse complement strand
AATCATTCAATTAGTCATCGAGAACGAATGTCTCTAATACAACGACTGATCTTGGTGTTACCCAGAGACCACCATCAACCTCAAGCTTATCCTGAACTACACTGTCCTCTCTGTAGGTATCAATCATTATATACCATTTGGCTCCCTGTGGTGGAGCTGGAAGTGTAACATACTGTGACTCCCAGAAGGAATTGATTCCAAGATATACCAGCTCATCACTTCCATTCTTCTTACGTCCAGCGAACATAACTCCGACGAAATGTCTTCCAGCAGAGTAGTTAGTCCAGAATGGCTGAAGACCATGCTGACTGATACATGGATATCCCATTGAACATCTCTCTGTATCAACACGGATTACCCTGTGTTGCTTACGATACCAGATCATATACTGAACGAAGGTAAAAAGATCATGATACTCAGTAAGAAGACTCCAATCAAGCCATGAGATCTCATTGTCCTGGCAATAACCATTATTATTACCGAACTGTGTATTACCGAATTCATCTCCGGCAAGGAACATTGGAATTCCTCTACTTAGCATCAGTGTAACAAAGGCATTCTTGATAAGTCTTCGTCTAAGTCCTAATATCTCCTGATTGTCAGTTGGACCTTCCTCGCCACAGTTCCAGCTGTAATTATCATTACATCCGTCTGTATTATTCCAGCCATTAGCTTCATTGTGCTTATAGTTATATGAATATAAGTCTCTTAATGTGAATCCGTCATGGCAGGTAATGAAGTTAACTGAAGCAAAATGTCCTCTTGTCTCTGGAGAATAAATATCAGGCGAACCAGAGATACGGTTAGCAGCTGCCTGCTCCATGTGATTGTCGCCCTTAAGGAAGGATCTAACATCATCTCTATACTTACCATTCCACTCAACCCATCTGTTCCATGATGGGAAGCTACCTACCTGATACATTCCGCCTGCATCCCAGGCCTCGGCAATAAGCTTAACCTTACCTAAGATTGGATCGAAGGCAAGACTCTCAAGTAGTGGTGGCTGACTCATAGGAGCACCATTCTCATCACGACCGAGAATAGACGCAAGATCGAATCTGAATCCATCAATTCTGTAAGCAATTACCCAGTGACGTAAGCAGTCCAGAATCATCTGGCGTACGATTGGATTATTACAGTTCAGCGTATTGCCACATCCTGAGAAGTTATAATAATGTCCATCAGGAGTAAGCATATAGTATATATTATTGTCCATTCCCTTAAATGAGAAGATTGGTCCGTCCTCGTTACCCTCTGCAGTATGGTTGAATACTACATCAAGGTACACCTCAATACCATTCTCATTAAGAACCTTAACAAGTCTCTTAAGCTCATTACCTTCTCTGTTATACTCAGGCTTAGAGCAGTAAGCTGTGTTAGGCGAGAAATAATTAACTGTATTATATCCCCAGTAATCTACAAGGTCCTTGCCATCATGAATTCTGTGATCATGCATCTCGTCAAACTCGAAAATTGGCATAAGTTCAACAGCTGTGACACCAAGTGCCTTAAGATAAGGAATCTTCTGCCTGATAGCATCAAAGGTACCAGGGAAATCTACTCCCGAATTATCATTCTTAGTGAAGCCTCTTACGTGCATCTCATAGATAATCAGGTCCTCCATTGGAGTAAGTGACTGCTTATAGTCACCCCAGTCGAAGTCATCTTTTACAACTCTGGCTCTGTAACCAGCGTAATCAACCTCCTTATTCTCTACACCCCACTCACGAAGACCTGCAACAGCCTTGGCATATGGGTCAAGAAGAATATTGTTCTTATTGAAGAGAAGGCCCTTCCTCTCGTCATATGGACCATCCATTCTGTAGGCATACTCAAGCTCATCTATCTCAATTCCGAAGACAATCATGGAATAGCAATTGCCAATCTTATAATTGTCAGGAAATGGAAGAACCGCAAATGGCTCAGTAGACTTTCTTTTAAACAGAAGAAGCTCACAGCTTGTGGCCTGGTGAGAGTTGATTGTGAATGACACACCACCAGGGATTACTGTTGCTCCGTTAATCTCATATAATCCTGGACGAACATCGTAACCGGCAATATTATCCATAGGAATCATATTGATGAACTGCTTGCCCATTACTCTATGCACTTCAGGCTCTTTAGACTTATTATTGAATCCCATTATCTCCCCTTCTCGAGTGCCACCATATCAAGTGCAGCCTCGATGACTTTATCCATGTCATAATACTTGTACTGGCCAAGTCTACCACCGAAGATTACCTTGTCTTCTGTGTCCGCCAGTTCCTGGTACTTCTTAAAGAGTTCGTTGTTACGATCATTATTGACTGGGTAATATGGCTCGTCGCCCTTGCTCCAGCTGGCAGGATATTCCTTGCTGACCACTGTATCAGGCTGCGCACCAAAATCAAAATGCTTATGCTCAATGATTCTTGTATATGGAACATCCCGTTCTGTGTAGTTCACAACAGCATTGCCCTGGAAGTTCTCCACTCCCTCCATCAGCTCATGTTCGAATCTAACTGTTCTATACTCGAGCTCACCAAGCTTATAATCGAAGTATTCATCGATCATACCAGTATATAGGATGCGGTCGAATTCGTCATCCGCCTGACTGATGAAATCTCTGTATGATGTTCCCAGAATTACTGGCACATCGCCAATCATCTTCTCTACAATCTTCGTATATCCACCTATTGGGATACCCTGATATCTATCGTTGAAATAGTTATTATCGTATGTGAATCTAAGAGGCAGTCTCTTAATAATGAAGCTTGGGAGTTCCTTGCAGTCTCTTCCCCACTGCTTCTCCGTATAACCCTTGATTAACTTCTCATAGACATCTGTGCCAACCAGTGACAGGGCCTGTTCCTCAAGATTCTTAGGCTCTGTAATATTAAGATCCGCAATCTGGGAAGCGATAATCTCCTTAGCTTCTGCAGGTGTCTTAATTCCCCAGAGCTTGGAAAAAGTGTTCATATTGAATGGCAGGTTATATAGCTCATCCTTATAGACCGCAACTGGTGAATTGATAAAATTATTGAACTCAGCATACTGGCATATGTAATCCCATGTGGCCTTGTTGCTGGTGTGGAATATATGAGCTCCATACCAGTGGACCGGAATATCCTTCACATCCCTGGTATATACATTGCCAGCGATGTGATCTCTCTTATCTATAATAAGGCAGCTCTTACCAGCCTTAGTCATTTCATTCGCAAAGACAGCGCCGAAAAGTCCGGCGCCGACTATTAAATAATCATATCTCAATGGACTTCTCCTACTTCTTGGTATCCATGAACTGTGGAGTAATTGCATTCAGCTTACTATTAACACGGTAATAATCCTGTGCTGCAGCTGCAACATTAAGCTTCTGACGACTATCCTTATGAGCTGAAGCGAACCTGCTCTCCATAGCCTTCTTATTGCGAGCCTCTACTGCCTCAATTGACGCACTTTTCTCCATAACAAGAGTAATCTTGCCCTGAATATCAGCTATCTGATCCTTGTACTGATCCTTATTAGCCTCGATCTCCGCCTTAAGCTTGTCATAGGCTGCCTGGAAGCCTTCATCCATCTTAAGAATCTGCTCAATCAGTTCATTCTTGGCATCCATATTAGCGTCAATATCTTCGTAGCTTCCTTCTCCCTCAATGAGCTTAGTCTGTTCTCTGCTAAGGGTCTCAACCTGAGTAAGTATATCAAGCTTCTTGTCCATGCTCTCTGACAAAATCTGTAAATATCTCTCTAACATAGTAACCTCCAATTCTTCTATATATAGTATCATATTTGCTACATATAGTACATATATTGTGTGTGACAAAATGAACCCAGGGGACGCGTAGCGCTCCCCTAGGATGGTGGTCAGAGTGTCATCTCTCTGTGAGGCCATAATGAACCTGGGGGACGGGGTCAGAGTGTCACTTTTCACTGTGTGACACTTTGACCCCGTCCCCCAGGTTCATCACTATTGTCTATCTATTACACTGCACCCTTGGTACGGTTCTTCTTCATAACCTCTACCCAGGTATCTCTCATAGAACGAAGATGTGTAAGCACTTCCTCCAATATCTCCTTATCCTTATGGATGTT
>DCIU01000104.1:0-1051 GCA_002317245.1 Lachnospiraceae bacterium UBA1718 | reverse complement strand
GTATTCCTGAACTCATCAATAATCTTCTGCACTCTGATGATATTGCTGTGAGCCTTCTGAATGTCATTCTGCTCAATTCCGATTACCGCGATATTACAGAACTTAATAGCTCCATCATAAAGCATCAATGTAAGTTCAGCTGGCGAAGCTGTAAGAATCTTGCTTGTATTATATTGTGAGTAAGCATTAGGTAATGCCATATGACACCTCCGTGTGTGTAATAGTATTTAAGTTGCAAAGTTTAGTATCAGCTACCTAACAGTCCAGATAAAGCGTTCTGTGAACTCTGCATATTAGCGAGAGCCTTCTCCATTCTGGTGAACTTATTGTAATAGAAGTCCTCCCACTTGGTAACCTGCTCTTCAGCAGTAGAAATCTTAGTCTTGTATTCGTTATACTGTGTTGTCAACTGCTTATCGTTATATACAGTAAATGCTGAACTGTAATCTGTTCTTGCCATGAGGCCATCTAACTTCTCATAGAGAGCCCTAGAAAGACCTGCGAAGAACTTAGATACTGTATCAGGATCAGCTGCGATAGCTGCCTTAAGCTTATCCTCATTAGTACCACTTACAGAATCATCTGAGTCGCCATCGATATGATAAGCGTTCTTCTCATTATCTGCTGATGAGAAGTAACCAGCTGTATTGATACCGAAGTCGCTAAGGTACATCTTCTTGCCATTAACCTCAACACCCTGAAGCATTATTGACTTCATTGCACTTGCAACTGTGTTGACTGTGGAATCGCCCTTAAGAAGTGCACTCTTGATCTTGTCTTCCCACTCCTTAACTTCATCCTCACTCATCGCTTCCTTCTCGTCATCAGAAAGCATCTTATACTTGCTTGCCGAATCAGCGTTGTAGAGCTTATCCAGCTCATTGATAAGAGAGTTATATTCCTTAATGGTATTCTTAACCATGTCGTAGATACCGTCTGTATCTGACTGAGTGGTAAGAGTGATCTTCTCGCTTGTAGTATTATTTAATGTAATTGTCAGGCCATTAATATCGAAGGTATTCTTATTCGATGTAAAAGTGGCGCCATTGAG
>DCIU01000110.1:4578-5458 GCA_002317245.1 Lachnospiraceae bacterium UBA1718 | reverse complement strand
GACGTAAGACCCTGGTCAATGGACTTCAGAGCGGAGGCTTAGGAATTACCAAGGAGCAGATACAGGATGCTATCGCCCAGATGAACCTCTCACCAACAATTCGTGGCGAAGCGCTGACGCTGGACCAGTTCGCGGAATTATCTAATCTGCTGCAAAATAAATAATCATCTTCGGACACGCTCTCGCTAAGCGAAAAACGTAATTTATGACGGAAGTGACTCAATAAGAGCACTTCCGTTTTGTTTTAACCATTTTCTACGTTCTTTATAATCTGGTAAAACTCGTTCAACTTCAGCCCAGAAGGCGGCAGAGTGGTTGAGCTCGATAAGGTGGCATAGCTCGTGGACTACTACATAGTCCATTATTTCCTCAGGAACTAACATTAACAGGCAGTTGAAGTTCAGATTGCCCTTGGCTGAGCAGCTGCCCCAGCGGGTTCTCTGGGAACGGATGGAGATTCGGCCATATTCCAGGCCAAGTATATCTGCGAAGTATGCCACTCGTAGAGGTATAACCTTCTTAGCCTGCTTGGCAAGCTCCTGCACATCCTCTGTAGTCAGATGCTCAAGAGAGTTGCTGGCGGCTCTTCTGGCCTCAACTTTGTTAATAGCCTCCTCAATCCAGTCTGATTTCTCATATACGAAGAGATCAATATCCCGCTTACGCACAAAGAGTGGCGCGCGGACAATAATCTCAAGTTTTTTATTAACTTCAATGGATATGGATTTTCTCCTGCTTCTTCTCAGAATATAATCGTATTTCATAGGACATATTATAGCACTAAACTAGATTATGGCTAGTTGATAAAAAGCCATATTTGTAATAAGATGATTTTGTAGTTCTGGGGTGTGGCTCAGCTTGGTAGAGCGCTGTGTTCGGG
>DCIU01000110.1:525-4419 GCA_002317245.1 Lachnospiraceae bacterium UBA1718 | reverse complement strand
ATTATGGCCGCAGGACTAGTGTCAGCAGCTCTGTTAATAAATGGAACTGACTGTCATGCAGCCGTAAGGCAGATGGCAGATGGTACATTATTCGATGCAGATTACTACCGCAATGCCAATCCAGATGTGGTTGCAGTCTTCGGAAGCTCTGATGCAGCCATGTACCAGCATTATAAGGAATATGGACAGAAGGAAGGCAGACCGGCATATTCAGGACTTGATATTAAGAATACACCTGTGTCGCTGTCACTTTTCCCAAGAATAGGTGTAATAGGCGACAGCTTCGCATCCGGTGCTATCAATAAGAATGGCAAGATAACAGATACATATTACGTCAGCTGGCCTCAGGTGATGGGCAAGCGTTATGGCGTGACCGTGACCAACTATACCAGAGGCGGGCTGTATACGGGCAACTGGCTTACTGTACCGGAGGGACTGAGCAAGCTTAACAGGACCCAGGCGGACGACCTCTATATGCTGGTTCTGGGTAATAATGACTGTTATGGCGTAGGCTTCGGCGAGGCCTACCTGGGAACTATTAAGGACATTAAGGGCAAGACTGATATGAGCCAGTACGCCAATTCTTTCTATGGTAATTATGGAAGGATAATCGAGCTTATCAGGGCTCATGCTCCTAAGGCCAAGCTGGTTATGGTGACAATGGCCTTCGCGGACCCACAGGGCATGAAGTATAACAGGGCCATTGAGGAGATTGCCAAATACTACGGAATTCCATACATCAGACAGTATACAGATCCATTCTTCCTGACTGATACCTATCAGAATATGGATCTGGGGCATCCAACCACGGAGGCCTACAGCGGAATGGCGGACGCCTTCGCTAGACTACTTACCGAGAATGTTGAAAAGAATCGTTACTATTATCTATCCAGGTAGAGGATTATGAGCAGCAGATCAAGTCAGTACATCAGAATATATGAGAGCGTCAGACAGGATATCATCGACGGCACCTACCCTGTAGGCAGCAAGCTGCCCTCCAAGCGCGTGATGGCTGAAGACAGAGGCGTTAGCGTGATTACAATCATGCATGCCTATGAGCTGCTGATGGAAGAGGGATATATTACCCCAAGGGAAAAAAGTGGCTATTTTGTTACCTTCGACCCCACATTCAATTTCGATGTGTCGGCTGGTTATCAGAGAGATGCAGGTGCGCAATTCCTGCTTGTTGATGACGAGCCCGGCAATGCTGGTGCGGAAGATAAGGCTGAAGAGTCAGAGGCATTCTCTTTTAACATATATGCCAAGACTACAAGGAAGGTACTTACAGACTGTGCCGAAGAGGTGCTGCAGAAGTCACCAGGAAGTGGAACGGTGGCCCTGCGTCAGGCTATTGCCGGATATCTGGCAAGGAGCCGACATATTAATGTGCAGTATGATCAGATAATTATTGGATCCGGAGCCGAGTATCTCTATGGGCTGATTGTGCAGGCCTATGGAAGGGATATTAGCTACGGAATTGAGGATCCATCATATAAGAAGATTGAGCAGGTATACATGGCTAACGGTGTCAAGGTGGAGAGGCTGCCATTGGATGCAGATGGTATATCCAGCGCGAGACTCTGGGAATGCAATGCGGGAGTCCTACATATATCACCATATAAGTCTTATCCCAGTAGGGTTACGGCAACAGCTGCCAAGAAGAGGGAGTATCTTAAGTGGAGCAGCAGCAGGGATGCCATTATTATTGAGGACGACTATGAATCGGAGTTCACCCCAAGTAGAAAACCTGAGGAGACTCTGTTCTCACTAGATACTGAGGACCGTGTAATATATGTAAATACCTTCACCCGCACCATTGGAACGGCAGTGAGAACAGCATATATGGTAATTCCAAGGTCTATGAAGCCTATGCTTCGCGAGAGAATCGGCTTCTATTCATGCCCGGTACCAACCTTAGACCAGCTAATATTAGCCGAACTGATTAACAACGGCGACTTCGAGCGCCACATCAACCGCGTCCGCCGAAACAATCGAAAGAAAAAATGATATGGGGGGACAGGGACCCCATATCAAAATAAGGAAAGGAACTATATGTACGACAGATTAACCGCTTCTGACATCAAGAAGATGGAAGATGAGATAGAATACAGAAAACTCACCTTGAGACCTCAGCTGCTTGAGGAGGTCAAGGAGACGAGAGCTCATGGCGACTTAAGTGAGAACTTCGAGTATCACGCAGCCAAGAGGGCTAAGAATAAGAACGAGAGCAGAATACGTTACCTGGATAGAATGATTAGAACTGCCGATGTAATTGATGATTCCAGTGCGGATGACGAGGTCGGCATGAATAACCTCGTTACTGTTAGATTCGAGGATGACGGCAGCGAGGAGACTTACAAGATTGTTACTTCGGTTCGAAGCGACTCGCTGAATAACCGAATTACCATCGAATCGCCCCTTGGCAAGGCAATCATGAAGCATAAGGTTGGCGATGTGGTTACAGTTCACGTGAATGATGCCGTCAGCTACGAGGTGACAATTCTTAAGATTGAGAATAACACTGACGATTCTGACGACAAGATCAGGGGATACTAAAATGACCCCTTAACCGCGGGTTATAGGGTCAAAATAGGAGAAGAAATTGGCAGATACAATAGTTACACTTAAAAAGGGCGAGGGCCGCACAATCAAAGCAGGTGGCGCCTGGATATATGATAACGAAATAGATACAATCGCCGGCAAGTTCACTAATGGCGACGTAGTGACGGTTCATGACTTCGATGGCTATCCTATGGGCAAGGGATTCATCAATCAGAACTCCAAGATTCGTGTGCGCATGCTTACAAGGAAGGCTGACGTGGAGATCGACAGAGATTTCCTTCGCATGAGAGTTCAGAATGCCTGGGATTACAGGAAGACCATAGTTATGTCAACCAGTGACCTTAACAGCCTCCGTATCATCTTCGGTGAGGCAGACTGGCTTCCAGGACTTGTAGTAGACAAGTATGATGATATTCTCGTGGTGGAGTGTCTTGCTCTAGGTATGGAAAAACTGAAAGCAACTATCCTTGAAGAATTGGTTAACATAATGTCAAACGACGGATGCCATATCAGAGGAATATATGAGCGTAGCGATGCACCAGTTCGTAAGAAGGAAGGAATGATGCCATATAAAGGCTTCCTCTATTCTGATGCGGCAGCAGGCTCTACAGAATTTCTTAATGGCGGTGAGTTCGATACGAATGTTGAGATTATAGAGAACGGTGTCCATTATATGGTTGACGTAGTAAACGGACAGAAGACGGGATTCTTCCTGGATCAGAAGTATAACCGTCTTGCTATGCAGAACATATGCAGGAACCTGGCATTAGGTTTACATAACTCAGATGCCGACCCAGCATCCGGCACATATTCATCCGAAGCAGTGGCTAGCGAGCCTCTCCGTATCCTGGACTGCTTCACCCATATGGGTACATTCGCCCTTAATATTGGACTGGCTGTTAAGAATGCAGGCTGCACGTACGCATCCGTAACAGGTCTTGATATATCAGAGTATGCTGTGGCACAGGCGACAGCCAATGCCAGACTTAATAATCTTCAGGATATTGTTGGATTCAGATGCGCCAATGTCCTGGATGAGCTTCCAAGACTATGCGCGGCAGGTGAGAAGTATGATGTGGTGGTACTTGATCCACCAGCCTTCACTAAATCCAGGGAAGCAACCAAGAATGCTATCAAGGGCTATAGAGAGATTAATATCAAGGGACTGAAGCTTGTTAAGGATGGCGGATATTTCGCCAGCTGCTCATGTTCCCATTTCATGACCCAGGAACTATTCACCAAGACAATTGGTGAGGCTGCCAAGTCAGCCCACAAGAGACTTCGCCAGATTGAGTTCAGAACACAGGCTCCCGACCATCCAATTCTATGGTC
>DCIU01000110.1:0-413 GCA_002317245.1 Lachnospiraceae bacterium UBA1718 | reverse complement strand
ATTACCAACTTAATACTGACAACTTTGCTGGTAATCGGGCTGGCAGTCTGCCTTCAGGGTGAGGCCTTGGCAGCACCAGAGGTTATGGACGCCGCAGGAAGCCTGTTCGACGCAGAATATTTCGCTAAGAATCATCCTGAAATCGCCTCATACTTTGGAAGCGATGCAGATACACTCTACAGATACTATTCAACATATGGTTATCGCCAGGGAATGAAGCCATACGATGATGGTCAGAGGTGCATAGTAATTATTGGAGACAGCAGAGTCTGCGGGCTCCTATGTACATTAATGAGGAATGAAGACATTGAGACTGTTAAGACATATGTTTCTGGTGGCGGCAAATATATGTCTGGCAAGTTCAGAGATGGAGATAACTGGATTGTACTAAGCGGGGAAATGAGTGGAAGACT
>DCIU01000058.1:2916-3158 GCA_002317245.1 Lachnospiraceae bacterium UBA1718 | reverse complement strand
GGAACAGATATGACATTTGGTTTCCAGAGCGCTGTTAATATTGCAACAGACTGCATCGACTGCATCCATACAACTGCTTCTTCACACAGCAGAATCTTCATTGTTGAAGTAATGGGTCATAAGGTTGGATACCTTACACTTAATGCAGGTATGGCTGGTGGAGCAGATATTATCCTTATCCCAGAGATTCCATACGATATCGACAAGATTGCTGACGCTATCAAGAAGCGTGAGAAGAACGG
>DCIU01000058.1:2640-2843 GCA_002317245.1 Lachnospiraceae bacterium UBA1718 | reverse complement strand
GCTAAGTTATCTAAGAAGGAATTAGCTAAGAAGAAGGCTAAGAGCCAGTATCCTTCAGTATCATACGAGGTTGCAGCTCAGATCCTTGAGAAGACTGGAACAGAGGTTAGAGTAACAGTTCCTGGACATACACAGAGAGGCGGAAGCCCATGTCCATACGATAGAGTATTCGCAAGCAGACTCGGTGCTGAGGCTGGTAAGCT
>DCIU01000058.1:2166-2438 GCA_002317245.1 Lachnospiraceae bacterium UBA1718 | reverse complement strand
GATAACTTCTCCGATGTTAAGGGACAGGACGCAATCGTTACCACACTTAAGAATCAAATATTGTCAGACAGACTTGGTCATGCCTATCTTTTCTGTGGTACACGTGGTACGGGCAAAACGACCGTGGCTAAGCTTCTCGCCAAGGCTGTCAACTGCGAGAATCCCCAGGATGGTAATCCCTGTGGAGAATGTAGCTGTTGTAAGGCTATTGCAGCAGGCGCCAGCATGAGCGTAATGGAGATAGATGCTGCATCTAATAACGGCGTAGATAA
>DCIU01000058.1:0-2058 GCA_002317245.1 Lachnospiraceae bacterium UBA1718 | reverse complement strand
AATGCACTTCTTAAGACACTTGAGGAACCACCATCATACTGTATGTTCATTCTTGCGACTACAGATCCACAGAAGGTGCCAATTACTATTCTCTCAAGATGTCAGAGATATGACTTCAAGAGAATTACAATTGATACCATTACAGACAGACTTGAAGAACTGACTTCCATCGAAGGCGTGTCAGTGGAGCCAAGAGCATTAAGATATATTGCCAAGGCCGCTGATGGATCCATGAGAGATGCACTGTCGCTGCTTGATCAGTGTATAGCATTCCACTATGGTGAGACCCTTACCTACGATATGGTACTTAATGTATTAGGTGCAGTTGATACTGCTGTATTCAGTGAACTATTCAGAGTGGTAATGAATCAGGATGTTATCGGATCTATCCGCATCCTTGAGGATGCAGTAATGGCCGGCAGAGAACTGGGTCAGTTCGTCATCGATTTTACATGGTACTTAAGAAATATCATGATTGCCAAGACCTCTGAGAAGGCTGAGGAGATACTTGATATCTCAAGTGAGAATAAGGACAGACTGATGGAAGAGGCAGGGATGGTAGAGATACCGGTGCTATTAAGATACATCAGGATATTCTCGGCACTTACTAACGAGATCAGATACTCAGCTCAGAAGAGAGTAATGATTGAGATGGCGTTAATTAAGCTGTGCCGTCCACAGATGGAGACAGATAATGAGGCCTTACTTGATAGAATAAGAGTGCTTGAGGAGAAGATGGAGCGTGGGATTCCAGTGGATACATCCAGGCAGAGCACTCAGACAGTGACCACTTATGCGAGTTCATCTCCAGTAGAGGAGGTCAAGCTTCCGGATGCATTGCCAGAGGATATTCAGGCGGTGGCTGACAACTGGAGGCAACTTACATCAAGCTTAGATGGAATTGAAGCTAAGTTTATTGGTTCAGCATATCCTTCAATGGATGTGGCTACTAATAAGCTTGTTATAATGTTTGTAGATCCAACAGGTGCTAATTACTATAAGGACGCAAATGGATTGGCCAGAATTGATGAATTGCTAATCGAGTACACAGGCAAGCACGTGGAGTTCGAGATTGGCATCAATACTTCCGGCAAGAAAGTGGATCCTAGAAATCCTAGCATATTAGCAATGGATAATATTAATCATCCTATTGAAGTAGATAATGGTGAGGAGGACTATTTTTAATGGCTAAGAGAGGCGGATTTCCTGGCGGAGGAATGCCAGGCAATATGAACCAGCTCATGAAGCAGGCACAGCGTATGCAGAGACAGATGGAGGAGAGTCAGAAGAATCTCGAGGATGCTGAATACGTTGCTAAGGCAGGCGGTGGAGCTGTTGAGGTTAAGGTGACAGGTAAGAAAGAGATTAAGTCTCTTACATTAGCACCAGATGTTGTTGATCCAGATGATATTGAGATGCTTCAGGATCTCATCATTGCAGCTATCAACGAAGCATTCAAGCAGGTTGATGATGCATCAGGTGCCATGATGAATAAGCTTACAGGCGGCATGGGAGGCTTAGGCTTCTAATGGAACTCTACAGCGGACCTATTAATAAATTAATAGAGGAACTGGCGGGGCTTCCAGGAATTGGGGAGAAGTCAGCCAGCAGACTGGCCTTTCATCTTATTAATATGCCTAAGGGCAAGGTAGAGAGACTGGCACACACCATTCTCGAAGCCAAGGAAAAGGTATGCTACTGCAAGGAATGCTATACCTTAACAGATCAGGAGATTTGTCCTGTCTGTCGTAATGAGAAGAGAGACCATTCCACCGTAATGGTAGTAGAGAATAGCAGAGATCTGGCGGCCTATGAGAAAACTGGCAGATATGAAGGCGTGTATCATGTATTACATGGTGCTATATCGCCCATGCTGGGTGTAGGGCCTGGAGATATTAAGCTGAAGGAGCTTATCACGAGGCTAGAGGATGATACCATTAAGGAGGTTATCATTGCTACGAACTCAAGTCTTGAGGGTGAGACCACAGCAATGTATATCAGCAAGCTGATTAAACCGACCGGGGTTAAGGTAACCAGAATAGCAAGTGGTGTACCGGT
>DCIU01000130.1 GCA_002317245.1 Lachnospiraceae bacterium UBA1718 | reverse complement strand
TTATGCATCCAAGGTGCTGGAGTCCTGGAGGGAAGTTAAGGCTGGCAGCTATGAAGCCAAGGAAGTGGAACTTCATAATACTCGGGTAAATTCTTTTGATGCTAAGTATTGCGGATTCTATTGTGATAAGTAGCTATTATCAATTTATCGCTCGTATAATACAAGGTATCAAGGGTTAGAATAATTGAGGATGTGCCTTAGCTAATGCTCAGAAATGGAGATTAGATGGATAATTTAGAATTTTTAAAAAGAGATGAAATGTTTGGCCAGGAAATGCCTGAACAGGTTACAAAGGGATATGAATTTACAGAATTCAGTGCTGAAGAAATAAAGCGTTCCTACCAGGCTGCAGGAATACAGGAGGATGATTATCGTAAGTTTGATGAGACAACTGGCATGATGAAGGATGCTGTGCGCTCTATGGATACCTCTGAGGAAGAATACAGGGTTCGTAAAGCAAGAACAATGGCCATGAATAATATGAAGATGGCTCATCACAGCATGATGGAAATCAAGACTAACGTTGTCAACTCAGGTAGCATGTCCAAAGAGATGGAAGACATCTGTGATGGAATTGATAGTATTACTGAACAGCTAAATAAAACAGTAAACTGTACACGTGAGGTTGAGGGTCAAACTGTTTTCTTTCCAGCCAAATACAGAGCGTATATTGGGGAGATAATAGGAGCATATGACTATGCAATAGATAAGGCTGATTACTACATCGGAAACAAGTCTCCTAGAACAGAACGAGGAAAACAACGACTTAATTTTGTTATTAAATTCAAGAATTATCTTGAACATGAGAGGGAGGCATTATCTGCAAATGCTCAAGCTTCGGAATCTTCTATGCCCCTTTTCTATGCTACACATGTGACAGGTAGTGATATTCTGTTTAACGTTAGAGCTGAAATGATTGACAAACTTAAAAATGAAGGCGGAGGGACAACCGGAACATCGCAGTCATATATAAGCAATGGTAAGAAATATTATTATAAGGAAGATAAGAAGGTTGAAGAAAATAGTATTTCGGGTATTGAATCAGCGCAGACATTTCTGCTGACGCTTTATAAAACTCCAGAACATTTAAGAACTGATGCAGATAATTATAAAGAAAAAATAGCTATTTCTGTAGTTGAGCTTTTAGACCTGTTTGAAGAATCTCCCTTATTCATACATGATTTGCTCATATCATATGCCAATAATGTGATTGATTATGAGGGATTCTTTAATAATGTGTATGGGCAGATTAGATCAAGCGGGCATACACCTGAGAGGGCTAATGAGATTACTAATCTGTTAAGAGAAAGACTTAATAAAGATGAGGTAGATACTAAAGAGTATCGAGCTGCATTGCTTCAGGTTGTAAAATATAACACGGCAAGTAGCATAGCCAACTATAATAGCATCGAGACAGGAAGAAGGCTTGGAGTCAGAAATGTCGCCAGCAGCAGAGTGGCCGAATTACTGGGTGGTAAGGGATGCATTGCTAATTCTAAGACTGTTGTGTTTACTGATGAAAAAGGTGCCATCAAGACTGGCAATTGTATGGAAGAAGTAAAGGGCTATTATATTAGCAAGCTGGTCAAAATATACCATAAGGTAGAGTTCACAGGGAAAGCAAAAAGAATGATAGCCAATATGCAGTTCATTGATTTTATCTGTGGTCAGATGGACAGACATGCGGGCAATTACATCGTTGATGGAGATTATATAGACGGAGTTTACTATGTTGATTCAGTAGTCGGAATTGATAATGATATGTCTTTTGGTACCTTCTCCTATAATGATATTAAAAAAGGCAGCAACCGCCTTGCTGGTCCCGAATCAGGTGGAAAGTTTGCCATGAAAAAAATAAGCCGTGATATGTACCAGAGGATTATGCAGACAAAACCAGCAACACTTAAATATGCGCTTGCAGATCTTGGACTATCTACAACAGAGTTCGGTGCGCTTGTGAACAGACTTAAAGGTATGCAGAACTACCTAAGTAATGCTTACAAGAAATTCGGAGATGATTTCATAGTAGAGGATGACGATGAATGGGATGAATTGTCTGCACAAGAAATCTATTCTGGCACAGGAAGATACCTTAGAGAAGAAGATGGAGAACCAATGTATATGTCTGTCTTTGCCGGAATAAAGACCAGCATAGAGAAGCATAATGGAACATGCCATACACTCTAAAATATAAAGATTTTATTAATTGTTAGCACTCGCCCTTGACGAGTGCTAATTTGCGTATTATACCAATATATGTAGACAGCAGATAACTGTATAAGTGCTTACGGCGGAGAACTAGCATAGCTGGTATTCACCGCGAAGAAAAGGAGGTATATATGCAGATTAATAAATTCACACAGAAATCAATTGAAGCAATTAATGAATTAGAGAAGATTGCTCTTGAATATGGCAATCAGGAATTAGAGCAGGAGCATCTGCTCTACGCTCTCTTAACTCAGCCCGACGGACTTATCCCTAAGCTTATCGAGAAGATGGAGATTAGAGAGAGTGAGTTTAATAAGAGAGCAACTCAGGCCCTGGATAAGAGGGTTAAGGTTCAGGGTGGCCAGATGCACATGGGTGCCGACCTTAACAAGGTTCTTATAACCGCTGAGGATGAGGCCAAGAAGATGGGAGATGAGTATGTCTCAGTTGAGCATCTTTTTCTTGCTATGATTAACCATCCTAACAAGGAGATTAAGGCTGTATTCAATGAATACGGCATTACAAGAGAGAGTTTCCTTCAGGCCCTCTCTACAGTCAGAGGTAATCAGAGAGTCACAAGTGACAATCCTGAGGCAACCTATGACACCCTTGAGAAGTATGGCAAGGACCTGGTGGAGGAAGCTAAGAAGCAGAAGCTTGATCCTGTTATCGGCAGAGATTCAGAGATTAGAAACGTTATTCGAATTCTCTCCCGTAAGACTAAGAATAATCCAGTGCTTATAGGTGAGCCTGGTGTTGGTAAGACAGCTGTCGTTGAGGGCCTGGCCCAGCGTATCGCAGGTGGCGATGTTCCCGAAGGACTTAAGGATAAGAAGGTCTTCTCCCTTGATATGGGTTCCCTGGTTGCAGGTGCCAAGTACAGGGGTGAGTTCGAGGAGAGACTGAAGGCCGTTCTCGAGGACGTTAAGAACTCCGACGGCGAGATTATACTCTTCATCGATGAGCTCCATACAATAGTTGGCGCTGGCAAGACTGACGGTGCCCTGGATGCCGGCAACATGCTTAAGCCTATGCTTGCCCGTGGTGAGCTCCACTGTATCGGTGCTACAACCCTTGACGAGTACAGACAGTATATCGAGAAGGATGCTGCCCTTGAACGTAGATTCCAGCCAGTAATGGTTGACGAGCCTACCGTAGAGGACGCCATCTCAATCCTCCGTGGCCTTAAGGAGAGATACGAGAACTATCACCATGTTAAGATTATGGACAATGCCCTGGTATCCGCAGCCACACTGTCCAACAGATATATTAGCGACAGATTCCTGCCTGATAAGGCCATCGACCTTGTGGATGAGGCCTGCGCTCTCATTAAGACTGATATGGATTCCATGCCTGCAGAGCTTGATGAGATGAACCGTAAGGTAATGCAGCTGACCATCGAGGAGTCAGCCCTTAAGAAGGAGGATGACAAGTTATCTAAGGAGCGTTTGGAAGCCCTTCAGAAGGAGCTTGCAGAGCTTAAGGATGAGTACAACTCAAGGAAGGCCCAGCTTGATAATGAAAAAGCGGCCGTAACTAAGTTAGCCGACTTACGTGAGGAACGTGAGAGGCTTAAGAATGAGATTGAGATTGCCAAGCGTGACGGCGACTATGAGAAGGCAGCAGAGCTTGAATATGGCAAGCTTCCTGCACTGCTTAAGCAGCTTGAATCTGAGGAGAATATCGTTAAGAACAAGGATATGACTCTGGTACACGAGGCTGTTACTGAGGAAGAGATTGCCAAGATTATCTCAAGATGGACAGGAATTCCTGTTGCCAAGTTAACAGAGTCTGAGAGAAGCAAGACTCTTCATCTTGATGATGAACTCCATAAGAGAGTAGTTGGTCAGGATGAGGGTGTAACCAAGGTAACTGAGGCTATCATCAGATCTAAGGCAGGTATCAAGGATCCAACCAAGCCAATTGGAAGCTTCCTGTTCTTAGGCCCAACTGGTGTAGGTAAGACAGAGCTTGCCAAAGCCTTAGCCGCATCACTTTTTGACGATGAGAATAACATGGTAAGACTTGATATGTCCGAGTATATGGAGAAGTATTCCGTATCCAGATTAATCGGAGCGCCTCCGGGATATGTTGGCTATGAAGAGGGTGGCCAGCTTACAGAAGCTGTCAGACGTAAGCCTTATTCAGTTGTGCTCTTCGATGAGATTGAGAAGGCACATCCTGATGTATTCAATGTACTCTTACAGGTACTTGACGATGGACGTATTACAGACTCCCAGGGTAGAACTGTGGACTTCAAGAACACAATTCTTATCATGACATCCAACATCGGAGCAGACTTCCTGCTTGATGGTATTGATGACAATGGCCAGATCAAGGCTGATGCTGAGGAGAGTGTACTTGGTATGCTTCGTGCTCACTTCAGACCAGAGTTCTTGAACCGTCTTGACGAGACAATTATGTTCAAGCCACTTACTAAGAACAACATTGGCGGTATCATCGGACTTATCTTAGATGATCTCAACAAGCGTCTTGCTGACAGAGATCTTAAGATTGAGCTTACAGATGCTGCAAGAGAGTATATCGTCGATAATGGTTACGATCCTGTATATGGTGCAAGACCACTCAAGAGATATATGACCAAGTATGTCGAGACCCTGTCAGCCAAGCTGATTCTGTCAGATCAGGTAGACAGCGGCGACACTATCGTAATTGACCTATCTGGCGGCGAACTAATCGCCAGAGTGAAATAAAATATTGATTCCTTACTTCGCATAAGGATGATTATCTGATGGAGCCATCAGTGTCAAGGTTAGGACCCCTGTCGGGGTGCCTGCGGCAACCTGGACACAGACGGCTCCATCAGCTTTTCTGTAATCAAGCGAAGTAAGGAATACTTCGCGCTTTGGCGCGCGGGGCGCCTGAATCATTTTTGCATTCCATACGTTGAATTCGCATGCAATGGAATGCAATCGCTAGTATCTAATCCAGGCTATAAGCATT
>DCIU01000033.1:2315-7283 GCA_002317245.1 Lachnospiraceae bacterium UBA1718 | reverse complement strand
GTAAGGCGGATATGGTACTGACAATTGCCACTCCTAATAATCCAAGAGCATTATCAAGTGTGGAACTGGCTGGGATTGTAGCAGAGGTCAATCCTAATGTCACTAGCTTAGACAGCGTGGAAGAAGCTATCGAGATGGCTAAGATGTTCGCGGATGATAATACACTTATTCTGGCCTTCGGATCCCTTTCTTTCCTGGGACGAATTATGGACATATGTAAGTAATGGAGACCTGATCTTAGGTCTATGCTCATTAGGGGTTATTGTCGAAATGAGCGACTAATGATATTATGTTCTGTGTGCATAGGGAATATGCTTACTTGTAAGAACGTAATTAATGAACTGATTATTGGAGATATAAATGGTAGATAAGGCAAAGGTTAAAGAAGCGGTGACAATGCTTCTTGAAGCAATAGGCGAGGATACAGGCCGTGAGGGATTAATAGAGACTCCTGACAGAATCAGCCGCATGTATGAAGAGATATTTGGCGGAATGGAGATGGACTGCAAGGAGATCTTAAGTAAGAGGTTCACAGTTGATAACAGTGAGATGGTGGTGGAGAGAGATATTACCTTCTACTCAATGTGCGAACATCATCTTATGCCATTCTATGGCAAGGCCCATGTGGCATATGTTCCTAATGGCGAGGTTGTTGGAATCAGCAAGTTAGCCAGGACAGTAGAGGTATTTGCCAAGCGTCCTCAGATTCAGGAGAGGATGACTTCCCAGATTGCGGATGCCATTATGGAGGAGCTTAATCCTAAGGGAGTAATGGTAATGCTTGAGGCTGAGCATATGTGTATGACCATGCGCGGTGTTAAGAAGCCAGGCAGCTCTACAGTCACTGTAGCTACCCGTGGAGACTTCGTCGATAATGAGAAGTTACAGAGCACTTTCTATGGACGTGTTAAGAACTTTAGATTATAATATTTTTAGTGAGGCGTTGCGCAAAATGTGCGCCTAAGGAGAGATATTAAGGAGGCATTTTTACATGAAAAAGGTTTCAGTTAAGACTATCGTAGCAACTGGTATCGGTGCAGCTCTTTTCTTCGTATTAGGAAGATTCGTAGCAATCCCAAGTGGTGTACCTAATACTAACATTTCTATTCAGTATGGTTTACTTGCATTCGTTGCAGCAGTATTCGGACCAATCGCAGGTTGCCTGGCAGGACTTATCGGACACTTCTTCATCGACTTCAGCTGGGGCTGGGGCGTATGGTGGAGCTGGGTTATTACATCAGCTTTTGTAGGTCTTGTAATCGGTATCGGTACAAGCAAGATTAATGTAGATGAAGGCGAGTTTGCAGTTAAGGACATTATCAGATTCAACATAGTTCAGGTTATTGCTAACGTTGTTGGCTGGGCAGTAGTAGCTCCAGTTCTTGACATCGTAATGTACGCTGAGCCAGCTAACAAGGTATTCGTTCAGGGTCTCGTTAGTGCAGGTCTTAATGCAGTAGCTACAGCTATTGTTGGTACATTACTCTGCATAGCATATGCTAATACAATTCCTAAGAAGGGTTCCCTTAAGGAAGAAGATTAATTAGTACTTTAATTTAAGGCGGGATTTTATTCCCGCCTTTTTTATCCTAATAAAGGTTTATCATGAACGACGTTATTATCAAGTTTGACGACTTTGGCTTCCAGTATAATGCCCAGTCGGCTCCAACTCTATTCAATATTAACCTTGAGATTCGCAAGGGCGAGAAGATTCTAATTGCTGGTCCATCGGGCTGTGGCAAGTCCACACTGATTCACTGCATCAATGGACTCATTCCGTTCTCGTATAAGGGAGAATCTACGGGTAAGCTTACCTTAAAAGGTGAGGAGACTAAGAAACTTAGCCTCTTTGACATATCCCACAGCGTTGGTACTGTGCTTCAGGACAGCGATGCCCAGTTCGTTGGCATGACTGTGGCTGAGGATATAGCCTTCGCTCTGGAGAACGACTGCGTTGGTGAGCCTGAACTTCATAACCGGGTGGCTGAAGTAGCGAAGATGGTCAATATTGGAGACTTCCTTACCCATGCTCCAGGCGAATTGTCTGGTGGTCAGAAGCAGAGAGTATCTGTAGGTGGCGTGCTTGTTGATAATGTTGATCTTCTTATATTTGACGAGCCACTGGCTAACCTTGACCCTGCTACGGGCAAGCAGGCTATTGAACTTATCGATAAAATGCAGAAGGAGACAGGAGCTGCTGTTGTAATCGTTGAGCACCGCCTTGAGGACGTCCTCCACCGTGATGTGGATAGAATTGTTCTCCTTCAGAGTGGCCGCATTGTCGTGGATACGACTCCGGATGAGCTCTTAAGCGGAGACTATCTGAAGAACTGTGGTATTCGTGAACCTCTCTATATAACTGCACTTAAGTATGCAGGTGTAGACATCACTCCTGATAAACTTCCACATAGTATTTCTTCTGTACAAATTGATGCAGCTGACGCAGGCAAGGTACGTGAGTGGTTCCAGACTACCCAGGTGGATAGTAAGGTTGTGGGAGACAATACACTACTTGATGTTAAGAACCTGGTATTCTCATATGCGGAGGGCAAGGTAAAAGCCCTTAAGGATATTTCCCTTAATATTAAGGAAGGTGAGATGGTGGCTATCGTTGGTACCAACGGAGCTGGTAAGTCTACCTTTGCCAAGGTGGTATGTGGTTTCGAGGAGCAGACTTCTGGAAGTATTACCTTCGAAGATATTGATTTTAATACATTAAGTATTAAGGAACGTGCTGATCATCTGGGATATGTAATGCAGAATCCTAATCAGATGATTTCCAAGGTTATGATCGCAGATGAGGTAGCTCTTGGACTTACCATGCGTGGTGCAAGCAAGGAAGAGATAGACGCAAAAGTTGAGAAGGCTCTTAAGATATGTGGCCTCTGGAAGTTCAGAAAGTGGCCTATATCTGCCCTTAGCTTTGGACAGAAGAAGAGAGTGACAATAGCATCAATACTTACTCTTGATCCTAAGATGATTATACTTGACGAGCCAACAGCTGGTCAGGACTATAGACACTATACAGATATTATGGAGTTCCTGGGAGAGATTAACAGGGCAGGAGTAACTGTAGTAATGGTTACTCACGATATGCATCTGATGTTAGAGTATGCCGACAGGGCAGTAGTATTCTCAAGTGGTAAGGTTATTGCAGATGATAAGTGCGCTAATATCCTTACTAATACTGACATTATTGCTAAGGCCAGCCTTAAGGAGACTTCTCTATATGATCTGGCTCTTAAGTGCGGCATAGAGAACCCATCTGAATTCGTTCAGCGCTTCATAGACTATGAGCGTACATATATAAGAATTAATGAGGAGGTAGATTGCGATGAATAATTTATTCAACTATATCGACAGACCTTCTCCAATACATAATCTGACAGGTGCTACCAAGTTCGTATGCTTACTGCTATGGAGCTTTGCAGCCATGTCTACATACGATACAAGAATGCTTATTGTTCTTGCGGCTGGTTCGATTGTACTATTCAAATTCGGCAATATAAGATTTAAGGATGTGTCCTTCATGATTGGCTTCACAGCAGTCTTCATGATTATGAATACTATCCTTCAGTATCTCTTTGCCCCACACCATGGAACTGAGATATATGGAACATGTACATACCTTTTCGGCCTTCAGGGAGCCTATGCACCAACAGCGGAGCAGCTCTTCTACCAGTTCAACTACATACTTAAGTATCTTGCGACTATTCCAATAGTGCTTCTCTTTGTATGTACAACTAATCCGAGTGAATTCGCTGCATCCTTAAATAAGATTGGTATTAAGTATTCTGTAGCTTATTCAGTTGCACTGGCTCTTAGATATATTCCTGACGTACAGCGTCAGTATCATGAGATCAGCCAGGCTGGTCAGGCCAGGGGAATAGAGATGAGTAAGAAGGCATCAGTTGTAAAGAGGCTTAAGTCTGCCTCTGCAATTCTTATTCCGCTTATCTTATCATCCATGGACCGAATTGAGATAATTGCCAATGCCATGGAGCTTAGAGGCTTTGGCAAGAATAAGAAGCGTACCTGGTATATGGGAAGACCATTCAAAGCTGCAGATTATTTCTGTATGATAGCCTGTGTGGCCCTTGTGGTACTTGCATTTGTATTAAACTACCTTAATGGCAGTCGTTTTTACAATCCATTCATTTAATTCTTGCTTGCTGGAGGTATTGTTATGGATCAGATTAGAATTGATAATTTAATGATTAGGGCCTTCCATGGTGTCTATGCCGACGAGAAGGAGAGAGGCCAGAATTTCTATGTGAATGCTGTGTTGTATACAGATACACATACGCCGGGAATTGCAGATGACCTTACTAAGTCTACTGATTACGGCGAGGTATGTAACTGCATCTATAATACTATGACTAAGAATAACTTCGACCTCATAGAGGCAGCCTGCGAGCACGTGGCTATAGATATTCTTCGTACCTTCCCTTTTGTTAAGGAAGTGGATGTTGAACTCCGCAAGCCAGAGGCTCCAATTCCTATGGAGTTCGAATCTGTCTCAATTAAGATTAACAGGAAATGGCATGATGTGTATATTGCTCTTGGTTCTAATATGGGAGCCTCAGAGGATTACTTCGATGATGCCATGGATGATCTTCAGGATCATGAGATGATACATGTACTTGATGAGTCCAGCAGAATTGTAACCAAGCCTTATGGTGGAGTAGAACAGGATGACTTCTTAAACAGTGTATGTCATATTAAGACTCTGCTTACACCACATGAGCTGCTAGATTATCTTCATGTTCTTGAGAGTCATGCTAACAGAGTCCGTGATATCCACTGGGGACCACGCACACTTGACCTGGATATTCTGCTCTATGATGATCTGGTATATGAGGATGACAACCTGATTATTCCGCATGTTGACATGGAGAACAGAGCCTTCGTCTTAGGACCAATGTGCGAGATTGCGCCATTCAAGCGCCATCCGGTTCTGAAGAAGAC
>DCIU01000033.1:1606-2133 GCA_002317245.1 Lachnospiraceae bacterium UBA1718 | reverse complement strand
ATGCCAGTATCTGAAGCGGAGGAATCCTTCTGGTAATATACCATTCCATTATATACATTGAAATTATCAACTCTGTCGTAGGTGATTACTATATCATCCCCTGTTGATGGGATATAGCGGTGGAGCTGATACTTAGTCTCAAGATCCATGTAGTAGATGTCACCATTGTAGATGACAGGGTTGTACATGTTATGAGGATATATAATCGATGAATTCTCCGTGCTGGTGTCCAGAGAATACAGATACATATTGCCATCTGTATTACCATAAAAGATTTTTCCATTACTAACAGATGCAGGAGATACCATGGCTTTAATTACTGTGTGATTGTTCTTCTTCTTAATTGATACACAATCCAGTACTGTACCCACATTCTTCATGTAATGCTGATAGTAGAGGTTGTTGCCACATAGGGCAGCAATGCCTACAGGGTCCTGTGTGTAGGAGATCATCTTGGTTCCGTTCTTCTTGATACTGTACATACCGGTTGCCTTACGAATATAGCCGAGTCCGGATCCTGACGAATC
>DCIU01000033.1:305-1448 GCA_002317245.1 Lachnospiraceae bacterium UBA1718 | reverse complement strand
CCGTTATTAAGATTACCAGGTGTATTACCAACAGTAGTAATATCATTGGCAGCCACATCATCCTCATCCGAGCCAGATCGCAGCATGAAGACCAGCACTCCTGCAGCAACAAGAAATATAGCTATACATATAATTAACAGACCCTTCTTCATATTCTAATAAATCTCCAGATAATCAATCACGTCCCAAACTTATTCCCCACAATATACAGTAGTTATGCCTGGAAACAACCACAATCTAAGCTAATTATAGACGGATATTTTCTTGCTATCAAGCCGAACATATTATAAAATGAACTTAATTATATTTAAATTGGGAGACTATGCATGGACATATTAGAATATCGCCAGCAGATTAACGAAATCGATGATCAGATAGTGGCTCTTTTAGAGAAGAGAATGGACGTGGCAGCTGGCATTGGTGAAGAGAAGAGACGTAAGGGATTACCTGCTTACGATGCAGCAAGAGAGCAGGAGAAGATAGAACTTGTTAAGGGCCTTGCTAAGAAGGAAGAATACAAGCCATATATTGGTCAGATGTTCGCTGACATCATGGCTCAGACCAGACAGATGGAGAAGGATTTAAAGGGAATAGAGTAATGAGAATTAATGAGTTAATAGTATATAAAGACTTTGAGGACGACAGGGTTCTTAAAGACATGTCATTCCTTATGGCTAATTACAATAACGATTATTACAATGTCACAGACATGCAGTCACTTGCATACGAGTGCATTCATTCACTTATTGAGATGGCTGGTAACCATGGCTTCTCAGGCAATCTCTGGCACTGTTATCTTACTAATCTTTTGGTTAACAACGAGAATAGCTATAGCCGTTCAACAGAGATTGTTGGCCAGATTAATGGCTCCATCAATGATGCCGTTCTTCATGACATTGTGATCTTCAAGGAGCTCTTTGACTACGACTTCACGGATATGGTTAAGACCCTGTCCCTTGGTGGCTTCGAACTGATTCTTGACTACAAGGCCTCCAAGGAAGAGAGCAAGGTTTACAACGAGCGTATCAGAAGCAGAATCTGTACTCTTGCCCACAAGTTCACAGAGAACAATACTCCTCGTGAGATGAAGGATACCCTTACAGACTTCTACAAGGACTACGGTGTTGGCAAGTTCGGACTTCA
>DCIU01000033.1:0-210 GCA_002317245.1 Lachnospiraceae bacterium UBA1718 | reverse complement strand
CACATGTTAACCTTGATGACCTTGTAGGATACGAGATCAGCAAGGCTAAGCTCATTGCTAATACAGAGGCATTTGTCCAGGGCAGAAGAGCCAATAACTGCCTTCTTTTCGGTGATGCAGGAACAGGCAAGTCTTCATCAATCAAGGCTATTGCCAATAAGTACTACGATCAGGGACTTAGAATTATTGAGATATATAAGCACCAGTTCA
>DCIU01000063.1:332-7657 GCA_002317245.1 Lachnospiraceae bacterium UBA1718 | reverse complement strand
CCGACGACAGTTCATACATTGGTGAGGCCATTCCATATACCCCCGCATCTCCACTGCAGATCATGGATACTGTCTTGCCTGCCTCCGCATACTCATAGCACATATGGCATCTGGCAATCTCCTGCTTCATGGGAGTCGTAGCGAATTCCTTGCCAGAGAACATATCCTTAATCAGGTCCACATATACTGTGTATCCTACAATCACATCACTATTCTCTAATGCCTGCCTTGCCTGACCTGTCATCATGTCTTCCTGCCCAGGTCCAAGGCCAACTATATATATAATCTTACTCATCTTTTCACCTGTACAATAGCAATTGTCATACCATCTTCTGAGGTCTTAGACAGAAGCATCTCATAATCCCCTCGGGCCAATGCTGCTGCGCTTCGCTCACAGACACTGCCCACGCCTGTAACTTCCTTAACGAAGTCCGACTCTGAGAAGACTCCTTGCAACGCATTAAGTTCTTCCGCAGAGAAAGTCACGAAGTCCACCCCATTCTTGGAAGCAAGTTCTGCAATGGCCGCCTCCTTAGCCTTAATATCAATGCTTGTAATTGCTATTACGTCAGACCAGTCAGCCTCTAACTGTCCAAGGTACCTACCCACGAAGTCTTCAAGCTTCTTAGGCTCAGTATCCTTCTTACAGCCAATACCAACAACCAGAGTCTTAGGCTCCAGAATAATATCAGCCTTACAAGCTTCGGAATACGAAAGCAGTTTAACACCACATGGTACAGTTCCATTACAAATAGATGAACTAACATCTCCGCCCTTAATACACACATACGCCTCCTCCCCGCGAAGGAGCTTGGAAGACACTACTGCTATTCCTTCTCGATTAACAATCTTAAGCTTGTTCTCCCTGGCAAATACATCAACCGCAAATACCCCATTAATATCCGTAGCGGTTGTAATAACAGGGGTGGCATTAATGAGCGCCGCCAGCCTATTAGCCAGCGCATTGGCTCCACCCATGTGCCCGGAGAGAATTGGAATAACGAAGTTACCCTTCTCATCAATTACGATTACCGGAGGATCCGTAAGCTTGTCCTTAACAAATGGGGCTATCATTCTTACAGCAATTCCTGTGGCGCCAATGAAGATTAGTGGTGCTCTTAGGGCAAAAGCATCAGCAACAAAGTCTTCCGTCTTCTCACCATCACGAACCCGGATAATGGCTGTCGATTTCCCGCATCCATAGTAAGTGTCATAAGCATCAGCACTTCTTCTTTCATATGGCACTTCCGAATTTATCGAAAGCATACTATTCAGTTGTTCCGCTAATTGCCTACCCTTATCGGTGAAGGCACAAATGTATATAATCATTTCAGTTGTTCAGCCAGTTGCCTCACTTTGCAGTTAAGGCACTAAATAAGTTTCCATTATAATTCTGTTGCTTTCCGGTATTCTGTACTAAAATCCGCCGCATATAATCTCGACTTACTATAATCACTATGTGTCACGGCGTCACCTACAATCACAAGTGCTGTCTTGGTAATATTATTCTCCTTAGCAACTTCTGGAAGTGTCCTGATATCGCAGATAAAGCTCTTCTCCTCTGGCCAGGTTGCCTTATATACAAGAGCAACCGCTGTGTCCTCAGGGTAGCCACCTGTTATAAGCTTCTTAGATAATTCTTCTAACATCGAAGCACTAAGGTATATGGCCATGCTTGCCCTGTGGCTAGCCAGACTCTCAATTGACTCTCCATCCGGTACCCCGGTTCGTCCAGCCATTCTTGTAATAATTAGTGTCTGGCTCACATCAGGAAGGGTATATTCCATGTTAAGTGAACTTGCCGCACCGAAGGCTGCGCTTACACCAGGACAGCTGGCATAGGGAATACCAAGTTCATCCAGGACATCCATCTGTTCTCTGACAGCTCCATAGATGCTAGGCTCACCAGTATGGAGACGTACTACCTCCTTACCTGCCATGTCTGCTTCCTTAATGACTTCCAGTACTTCCTCAAGATTCATATATGCACTATTATGAATCTCCGCACCCTCCTTAGCATATGATAAGAGATCAGGATTAACGAGGGATCCGGCATAGATAATCACATCCGCCTTCTCAATTAACTCCTTGCCTCTTACTGTTATAAGATCCTTAGCTCCAGGACCCGCTCCAACAAAATTAACCATTTATAAACTCTCCACGCAGCCACACTTAGTTAATGTAAGTATCTCTCACATCTGCCCTCGCAGCCAGGACACTGCGCCCTCGCTGGCTCCTAAGAATCCCTGCTCATTAGAATACATCAGACACTCAATCTTCATATGGCCTGCCCTTTGTCTAAGATAGAACATAGCCTTATCCATAATTACTGCCATTACTTCTTCGCGGCAGCCAAATCTATCAAGAATACGAATTGCTTCTTCTGTAGCCACGCATTCCATTATCTTATCTATAATCTCTTTTTCCACCCCGCACTCTCCGGACGCCTCAGCTATTAATTCCATTCTTCGATCAGCAATCTTAGAGTGAGTATTCATTATTCCACCCGACAGCTTAACAAGCTTGCCAATATGGCCTACAAGCAGCAGACTCTCGAAGCCCCGCTTAACTGCCATATCTATTGTATCGCCGATGAAATTAGAACACTTAAGGCTCTTGTCGAGATCATAGTTGAATTCATTTTTCATGAAATCCATACCGTAATTACCCGGGGCAATTACCACCCTCGTCTGGCCCAGGGCCCGAAGCTGATTAAGCTCCACCGCTATGGTATCCAGAATAGCCTGGTTGCTCATGGGCTCCACCACACCGCTGGTCCCAAGCACGGAGATACCGCCCTGAATCCCCAGACGCGGATTGAAGGTCTTATCCGCAAGGTCCACACCCTCAGGAATGGAGATAAGGACATTGACCGTCCCCTTAATATCGAAGAGCCCGCAGACCTCGCGAATCTCCCGCTCAATCATCTCCCGGGGCACGTGATTGATGGCTGCATTGCCCACCGGCTGATCCAGGCCCGGCTTAGTCACACGGCCTACGCCAACGCCGCCGTCGATTACGACCTCGAGCTCGCCTGGCAGGCACTCCTTCTCCTCTATTCTGACCTCTGCGCACACATGGGCACCCATAGTCACATCGGGATCATCGCCCCCGTCCTTGATTACAGCGCACCTGCAGTAGTCAGGGCCTCTATGAATGTCCACAATCTCAGCATCGAAGGTAATACCCTTAGGCGTCACAATACTAATATTTGATTTGTCAGTTCCCGTAAGCAGCATGTAGCAGGCCGCCTTAGCCGCAGCCGCCGCACAGCTTCCGGTTGTGAAACCAATCTTCATACTATCTATTCTCTATACAATCCATACATCAGGGCATTGCAAATGGCCGCCGCCACGTTGCTGCCACCCTTACGTCCGCGGTTAATAATATATGGCACCCTGGAGTCTATGAAGAGCTCCTTGGCCGCCTCCACATTCACGAATCCCACCGGCACACCGATAATGAAGTCCGGCGTAAACTCACCCTTTTCCATCATCTCGTAGAGCTGAATGAGAGCCGTCGGTGCATTGCCCACCGCGAATATTACCGGTCCCTCAAGGGAAGCCGCCCTCTGCATACTTAAGGAGGCCCTGGTCACGCCAAGCTCCTTAGCTTTAGCCGCAATCTCCGGATCCGCCATGTAGCAGGCCGCCCTGCAGCCAAGCTTATTAAGCGATGTCTTATTGATTCCCGACAGCGCCATATTGGTATCCGTCACAATGGTGGCACCCCGGCTTAATAATTCTCTGGCCTTCTCCACCGCCCCTTCGGAAAAAGTAAGGCTATTTACATATTCGAAATCGGCAGTTGTATGAATTACCCGCCTGGTTATCGGGTCCTCCACTGGGTCGAGGCTTATGCCTCTTGCCTTCAGTTCTTCTTCAATTATCTCAAAGCTGCGCTTCTCAATATCACCCGGAAGCACATATTCAATATCTTTCATGTTGATCCTTTAGGTTATTTATCTATCTTTAGCCACATACGTAATGGCTTCAGTAGGGTGCATGGCTTATGGCTTTAATTAGCTCCACATTCTCTTGGTGAGTCTTCACTGCAACTCTGTAGTATCCCGGTCCTAATCCCATGTAATCACTGCAGTCACGAATAAGGATTCCTCTGTCAAGTAAGTTCTGTCCAAGACTTGCGAAGTTCTTATTAGCACCCACCTTGAAACAAATATAATTGGCATGGCTTACAAATACTCTTAAGCCTAATCTACTTAGCTCTACTATGAGATACTCTCGCTCTTCCCTAATAAGTGCTACCGCTCTGGACACATAGTCATCTTCCTTAAGCGCTGACATGCCTGCTGCCATTGCAGGAATACTGATATTCCATTCTGGAAGCTGCCTTCCTATTCTCTCTGCTAACTTGGCGTCTGTTATCGCATATCCCAGTCTGATACCTGGAAGCGCGTAGGTCTTGGTGAAGGCGCGGAGGATGATTAGTCTGGTAAGATAATGGGCGCTTGGGTCGTCAAAAGCACCGCTGTCGCTTCCTGCATTACAAGCATTGTCGCAATTATCCTCAAGACATTTCCGTATCGTATCGCAAGCATCGTAATCACTCAGCTCTATAAAGCACTCATCAATAACAAGATAGCTTCCTGCTTTCTTACATGTACTGATAATAGCCCCTAGTATCTCCGGTTCTATCAGCTTGCCAGTTGGATTTCCGGGGTTAGTAATGAATACCAGTTCTGGCTTACTATCTTTTATTACCTGAAGGAAGGTCTCGTCAACAGTAAAGTCATCCTCTTCCTTAAGATAATGATGAATAATCTGGCAGTCATCTCCCATGACTCCCCTGACAGCTCTCTCGTAGCCTGAAAAAGTTGGAGCTGTAAGCAGCAGGCTCGAGGGTCTGATTGTCTGGACAATTGCCATTATCAGTTCCGAAGCACCATTACCACAGAGGATGTTGTCAGCAGTTAAAGTTCCCATGGTGTTAGCTCCAGCAATCGCTTCTCTGAGACTGCCAGCCACATACTCAGGGTAAGTGGTGAGGTTATCAAGGGACTCAGTTACGGCCACTTTTACCGAATCTGGAATGCCCAGGGGATTAACATTCACGGAAAAATCCATATTCACTTGTCTACTGTATATGTCGCCACCGTGCATCCTAGTCTCCGTCCTGATATCAAATATCTTAAGTTGCCGATAAGTACCGGCAGGTATCCAGCTTGCTCTCCTTAAAGCATATAAATCGCAATAAGAATTATCGTGCCAATAATCAGGCACAGGCAGGCGCTTGTGAACATCAGGTTGTTGGCGCGTCTGATATCTTCTAATTCTATAGGTCTGGTGGGATCGCCGATGTATGGCTTCTCCACCAGCTTGCCGAAGTAATATGCGTTGCCCGCCAGCTGAATGCCCAGAGCCCCTGCACAGACACTCTCAGTCTGGGCCGAGTTTGGGCTGGAATGATTGAATCTGTCACGTTTATATATACGCATTGCTTCCATCATATTGTAAGTCCCCGGAAGGTATGCGCAGGCAAAAATCATAAGATAAGCACTTATTCTCGATGGCAGGAAATTGGCTACATCGTCAAGCTTGGCAGCTGCCCTACCGTAATCCATATACTTATCGTTCTTATAGCCAACCATGGAATCCATGGTATTGATGGCCTTATATAGCATACCCAGAACCGGGCCGCCGATTATCAGTGCGATGAGTGGAGCAATTACCCCGTCCGAGGTATTCTCAGCCACTGTCTCCACCGCTGCCTTAGTGACTCCCTTCTCATCCAGATTCGCAGTATCGCGGCCAACAATCATGGACACCGCCTGTCTGGCATCGTCGATTGTGCCTGTCTTCAGGGCCTTGTAGACCTTCATGCTCTCCTTCCGAAGAGACCTGGTAGCCAGAATCATGGATGTCAATATTGCCTCAACGACCATCCCGAACATAGGATGAATGGTGTAGGCCATCAGCATAATAAGCAGCGTCACCACTACCGTAATCCCGCAGACCTCAAGCACCAGGAATCTCCCCCGCTTCTTAAGCGTCTTCGAGTCAGGATTGCCCTGTCTGTGCCTTAATTCAGTTCTGCTAATCAGGTCACCAATGAACCTGACAGGATGGGGCATTCCCTCCGGGTCCCCAATAATCAGGTCCAGGATAAAGCCCGCAATAAGTGCATATATATGATTTATCATTATAGTTCAATCTCTATTTCTCTATAATCGCCGTTGTTAAACATCTTGTCATAGAAGTCACAGATGCCAAGACGGCTTTGGATAGCCATTATGGTGCCGCCGTGAACAATCATGGACGCCCTAACTTCGTCTCTGCTTCTCTCCGATAAGTAATCGGCACAGATCTTCTTCACTTCTTCCAAGCCATGCATTACTCTGTCACAGAATTCATCTATAGGCTCGCCTCCCGGGAAGTCCTGCCTGCCACCGGCGTCAAGCCAGGCCTGGTATTCCGGACTGCCATCAAGCTCTGCATGATTCTTATTCTCGAAGATTCCGAAGTTCATCTCCTTCAGATTCTCTACTACTATTATCTTCTGCCCCGGATAGATTATGTCCGAAGTCTGAAGACATCTAAGCATTGGACTTGCAAATATAAGGTCCGCCTCAGGATATTCCCTGGCCTCAGCTCTTACCCTTATTGCCGCTGCCCCCTCTGGAGTCAGTGGCTCGTTAGTCACCCCTATGAATCTTCTGTCTATATTGCCCGGCACCTGGCCGTGACGTATTAAGGTTAATTTACATTTGCTTGCTTTCATTTTGTTTTCCATATCGGTGCCAACTACTGTAACTAGTACAGAATGCTACAGGCTGCTGCCGTAATAACTGCAATCAGCTCGGCCATTACTACGTAGAATCCCGCCAGGTCTCCTGTCACGCCACCGAACTGCCTGTCAGCCATTCTTCTGAAATACAGGAAGAACAGACTCTCGACGGCAAGAATTGCAATACCACTTATCTTCGATACAATAACCATTGCCACAGCACCGATAATCAGTTTGATAATCAGCACTGGCGCCACGACCTTAGTGGCATTGTTATCTGAGGAAGCTTTTAACATGCCATCCTTCTTAGCAGGAGTCATCAGGGTCACAATAAGCCCACTCACTGCCCTGCTGATAACAGGAACAATTGCCAGCTGAAGTGCGGTTCTCTCACCCCGCACCTGGGCAATGCCTGCTGCTGCAAGCAGCATATAAATAACCAGGCAGATAACGCTAAAAGCTCCGATATGAGGATCCTTCAGTATCTCTAATTTTTTCCCTCTGTCACCGTATGACTTCAGGGCATCGCAGGTGTCCATGAAGCCGTCCACGTGGAAGCCGCCGGTAATAAGCAGGGGAAT
>DCIU01000063.1:0-235 GCA_002317245.1 Lachnospiraceae bacterium UBA1718 | reverse complement strand
ACTGCGCCGACCCATGGGAAGAATATCAGATGATAGTCCATGTCCTCGCTATCCCAGTCGAATCGCGGCATGGGAATCCAGCTATATATGGAAAAAGCGACCGCTATTGATTTGAATAATTTCTTTAATGTTTTCATTGTATCTACCTGCCTGTCGGCATGCCTGAATCCAGGCCAGTCGTAAACTTACGGGTCTCGTCGGCCAGCTCCTCAAGTCGCTTGTTGACAAGCCAGAG
>DCIU01000043.1:4329-8582 GCA_002317245.1 Lachnospiraceae bacterium UBA1718 | reverse complement strand
ATTGTTGATGACTGCCAGATTCTTGGTAAGGTTTTCGGAGTATTTAGACTATATCATTAATATTAATTATCATAGACTGCTCCGCATAATTGGCTATAATAATTTTATAATATTATAAAGGGTGAATTCAGATGGATTCACCCTTCATTTATATTTCTTCGAGTCTTTAAATCTTTTTCGAACTCAGATTACTTTTATCAAGCATCCCATTTTTTTGTAATTCTCACATATTTCAACAGATTAATTATTGCTCTTACTGCTTCATCAAGCATAACAGCAAGAAATACACCCATTATTCCCATTTTAAGTACAAATACAAGAATTGATGCTATCGAAATTATAAAAACAGTACCAAATATCTGAGTATACAGCATCCATTTTGTATCACCACTTCCTCTTATTGCACTGCCTACAATAATATTTCCAGACTTGGCAAACAAATTAAGACCTATCATTAATAAATAAATTGCACAGGTTGTGATAATGGATTCATCACTGGTAAATAATGAAATAATCTGTTCAGGTATTGCAATACAGAAAACAAGTGTAATAAGGATAGAGACTACACACAGACCATATGCTGTAATAGTAACACCAGTATACTGTTTTAAATCATCTTTTCCTCTGGCTTCGCCTGTTAATGTCATAGTACCGCTTCCGAGTGCAGCAACAACAACCACCGCCACAATTTCAATTCCAAATATGATGGAATATATACCCGCAGCCATTTCATTAATAGTATTAAGAATTGTAATTATCACCAGATTGCCTATGTTCCATGCAAAATCTTCCAGAGCAGTATTAACTCCCAATTTCGCAGATGTCCAGTATGAATTAAATTTTGACATTATAATAGCATTAAGCGATGGCCTTGTTGGGAATTTATCACTAAAAATAAAAATTGCAAAGATGAATATACCACCAGCAAATTCTGATATGGTGGTTGCAATTGCAGCGCCCTTAATTCCCATTGCCGGACATCCGAAATGTCCAAATATCATAATCCAGTCGAGAATAATATTAAGTACAGACCTTACAAGACCATAACCCACTTCAGGCGCCGTATAATTAGATGTCTGCATAATAACCATAATACTACTGCCTAATCCAACCATAAGAAAAACAGGTGCGTATAATCTCGTATATGTAACACACATTGGCATAAGATTCTCAGACACACCCATAAGTCTAAATACAGGTTCAGGAAGCAGTGTCCAAAACAGAAATAAAAGCACAGGAATTACATTATTATATTTTATTACCGCACCAGCATATTCTTCTATTTTTTCCTTATCACCAGCGCCAACGCTCTGACTAATAAGTATTGATGCTCCTGTTGCAAGTGAAAAGCAAAACGACATTGATGTCCATATTGGACTTGTAGCATTTCCTAATGCACTCATATACAAGCTGTCAGCATGTCCCAGAAACATACGGTCAATAAGCATCTGCATCTGTGAAATAACATTGCTAAGCATAAGAGGAACTGCAATTATCAGAATTCTCTTCATATACCGTTTAATATTATTTAAACTAATCATTTTTATCACCTCATCTCAAAAAAATAGTGCCACTCTAAAGTGGCACTTCAATTATCTTACCGTCTCTCCATATGCGTTCTAAATCATAAAATTCTCTGCTTGGTTCATCAAATATATGAACAACGATATCACCATAATCCATCAATATCCAGTTACAACTCTTGAAGCCTTCCATATGAGTATAGTGGATATTAAGCTTTCTAAGCTCATCCTCAAGATAGTCAGCAAGTGCCTGAATATGATTAATATTATTAGCAGAAGCAACAACGAAATAGTCCGCCATAATAGAAATGCCTTTAATATCAATTACTTTTATATTTTTAGCAAGTCTGTCATCCAGAACAGACACTATTTTTTTTATAATATCTAAAGCTTCCAAATTATTCTCCTCAATGTATTATTATCTTCCAGTCTTTTCACAATAGAATTCAAATGCTTTTTCTGTAGCCGGATCAAGTGCCTTGGTATTGGCATATAAATGCGCCAACGTATTTTTATAAATATGCCAGGTACACACATCGATGTCATCAAAGGCTTCTCTTCTAATCTCATCTATCTCTGGAAGTGGCATACGATTAGGTTCTATATAATCTGCAATAAATATAATCTGCTCTAAGAGGTTCATATCACATTTTCCAGTAGTGTGATATGTTATGGCAGATAATATATTATCATCCTCTACACCATATTTCACCTTGGACAAATGAGCTCCAACCTTAGCGTGAAGTAATCCCGGATTGCTCTTCTCAACCTCAGTTACAGATATTTTTTTCTCCTTACAATAAGCCAGGCGTTCCTTATCAGACATGCCCTTGGCACAATCATGCAACAGGCCGGCTATAAATGCATCATTAACATTTACACCCCATTTCATGGCCATACATGCTGCAGTATAAGCTACACCCTCAGTATGAATATATCTCTTATTATCAAGCTCCTTGCTTAAGCTCTTATGAATATCCTTAATATTCATCATAATAACCACCTCGATAAGGCTATTTATACAGTCCATTTGTAGCGATATAGTCGATTACAGCCTCTGGAACCATATATCTGATACTCTTCCCTTCACGAACCCTTCTTCTTATATCTGTGGAAGACAATTCAATAAGCGGGAAATTCATTATACGGATATCGGCCTTGTATCTATTCATCAGGTCATCAGCCTTCGCCGACAGATCTTCATTAGTACAGTCACGGGCTGCAACAAGAATTACTGCATTCTCCATGATAAGATCTGGCTTATACCAGTCCTCAAGCTGATACAGTGAATCTGCACCAATTATCAGATAGTATTCTGTGTCAGGATTAGCCTCTCTAAGGGCCAGTAAGGTCTCATAGGTATAAGAATTGCCAGGACGATCTACTTCAATGGTAGAGACACTAAAATGCCCATTGTCAGCCACAGCCGCCTTAGTCATAGCTAGCCTCTCATACTTATCAATTACAGTATTATCCTTGAAATGTGATACTCCCGTTGGAATAAGAAGAACCTCGTCCAGCTCAAATTCTGAATAGGCTCTTTCAGCCAGCATCAGGTGTCCGTAATGTATCGGACTGAATGTACCACCAAATATACCCACTTTTTTCATAAAACCACCTGATAGGTCTACCGAATAATTAGTTAAGCCTTAGGTAACAATATCTTAGGATTATCCTTATTAGCCTTGTATAATACAATCTTCTTGCCAATAACCTGAACAACCTGCGCACCGGTTCTCTCAGCGATAACCTGAGCGATCTCCTTAGGGTCGTCCATACAGTTCTTAAGAACAGCAATCTTAATTAATTCCTTAGTATTGAAGGCCTCTCTTATTGCCTCGACATACTCAGGGGTTACGCTTCCCTTGCCAACCTGGAAGATTGGATCAATATTCATTGCAAGTCCCTTAAGATAGGATCTCTGCTTACTTGTCATATCTAATACCTCAATTACTTATAATAATCGAATGCCAAATCATACATTCTAACTGTGTCGCCGTCTTCAATGCCCATTGCCTCGAGCTCTTCTAAGATTCCATTCTCCTTAAGGAACTTCTGGAAGAATACGAATCCTCGCTCACTCTCAAGGTTAGTATAACCAAGCATCTTCTCAATACGTGGTCCTTCAACAACGTATTCATCTTCCTTCTCGTCATATTCGATAGTGTATGGCTCATTAACATCAGCCATATCTTCTGGGAAGTATTCCTGCTCGAATATAACCGGAGTATCGTCAATGTTATCAAGCATCTCGCGAACCTTGTAGAGAATCTCCCTGATGCCCTCATTAGCAATAGCGCTCATAGGGTAAACAAGATAGCCCTGAGGTTCGAACTCAGCCTTTAACTTAGCGATGATTTCGTCCTTGTTATCAGGGGCCATATCAAGCTTGTTGGCTGCGATAATCTGTGGCCTGTTAGGAAGCTCATCGTTATAAAGAGCAAGTTCCTTGTTAATTGCATAGATATCCTCAATTGGATCTCTGCCCTCTGTACCTGCGGCATCAACAACATGAATTAATACCTTGGTTCTCTCAACATGTCGTAAGAATTCGTGACCAAGACCAATTCCCTCAGCAGCACCCTCAATTAGACCAGGAATATCTGCTACAACGAAGCCCTTTGCATCCTTAAGGTCTACAACTCCTAAGTGTGGACTAAGGGTTGTGAAATGATAATTGGCAATCTCAGGTCTTGCATTGGATACCTTGGTTAAGAAGGTTGACTTACC
>DCIU01000043.1:2388-4220 GCA_002317245.1 Lachnospiraceae bacterium UBA1718 | reverse complement strand
GGAGCCTGCATTGTACTGGTAGCATAATGCTGGTTACCATTGCCGCCTTTTCCGCCCTTAAGAATAGTGAACTCACGCATGTCGCCAGACATATCTACGATGACCTTGCCTGTCTCTGCTTCCTTAACAACAGTTCCCTGTGGAAGCTTAAGAATGATATTCTGACCATTCTTACCACGACAGTTCTTCTTGCCACCATCCTGGCCGTGCTCTGCCTGATATTTTCTTATATGTCTGAAATCCGCTAATGTATTAACACCATCGTCAACAACTAAGATAACGTCACCGCCGTTACCACCGTCTCCGCCGTCTGGTCCACCATTAGGGACATATTTCTCTCTTCTAAATGAGACGTGACCGTCTCCGCCTTTTCCACTTCGTACATAGATCTTAGCTCTATCTGCGAACATAATTAGCCTCTTTTCTATAAAGATACATTACTAAAAAACAAAAAGACTCCAGACACGCTGTCCGGAGCCTAAATTGCTTAAATTACTTCTCTACTGGATATACAGAAGCCTGCTTCTTGTCTCTACCTAATCTCTCGAAACGAAGAACGCCATCAACAAGTGCGAATAATGTATCGTCACCACCGCGACCTACATTAGTACCTGGATGAATCTTTGTACCACGCTGTCTGTATAAAATGTTACCAGCCTTAACGAACTGTCCGTCAGCTCTCTTGGCGCCAAGTCTCTTGGCTTCTGAATCTCTACCATTCTTAGTAGATCCAACACCCTTCTTATGAGCGAAGAATTGAAGGTTCATATTCATCATGGTTTTATACCTCCTGAATCTTTACTGTTACAAACTGCCCATCATATTGATCGGCTATTGCGTTAAGCCCTAATTCCATTGATTTCATTAGTAATGTACTATCATCTGATGGAATGTCCTTGAAATACATCTTGATTGAACCAGTATTCTCATCAGCCTCCAGGTCAAACCCGTCATCAGTGAATTGTTCAATACTATTGATTGTATTAATAGTAAGTGATGATACTGCTGCACATACGATATCCTCGCCTGCCTCAGCATAGCCTGAATGACCTAAGCACTCAAAACCCTTATACTTACCATTGGACTTAACAATAGAAATTTTTGTCATTAAACACACCTACAAAGATTAAGCGTTGATCTTGTCGATTTTAACTTCTGTGTATGCTTGTCTATGACCGTTCTTCTTGTGGTAGCCAGTCTTTCTCTTATACTTGTAAACGATAACCTTCTTACCCTTACCCTGATCCATAACTGTTGCTGTAACTGTTGCATTAGCTACGTCAGCGCCTACCTTAAGGTCATCAGCCTTAACTGCTACTACCTGGTCAAATGTAATAGTACTACCTGCCTCTGCGTCGATCTTCTCTACACGAACAACATCGCCCTCAGAAACCTTGTACTGCTTACCACCTGTTGCAATAATTGCGTACATGAGGTTCTCCTCCTTATCTTAAATCTCGCTAACTATGGCGATGTCAAAATGACTTTAGTCATCAGGACATACTTATAGCCTCGTTACGCGGCATACTGTAATATAATAGCACCCACTCTCTCAGCCGTCAAGCCTTTATTTAGAAGTTTTTAGTTTTTCTAAGCACTTCATGTAGTGGCTGATTTCTCTTGGCTCTGGTAAGCTCTACTATACCCAGCCCTGTTATATCAATGTACCTGCAAGGGATGTAATCCTTAGTTGCAAGCTCATTTACATACTCTGTTAACTTATTTGTATTCTCTTCGCTGTCATTAATGAAGTCAATAAGAATCATTCCTGACAGATTGCGAAGCTTAATCTGGCGGAATATCTCTCCTGCCGCCTCGGTATTGGTATCCAG
>DCIU01000043.1:2044-2262 GCA_002317245.1 Lachnospiraceae bacterium UBA1718 | reverse complement strand
TCATCCATCAGCGTATCGAGCTTATAGAGCTTATTAAGGGGATAATCGTCGTTATAGGCACTTACCCTGCTCTTAAGGTCGTCTTCGGCCTTCTTGGCATCTATATATCCCATAACCTCGTCATAGATATCCTCGTCCCCACAGGTGATCTTATCTATATTATCAAGGTCCTGTCTATCAAAAAATGTAAGATACTCAGGTTTACCCGAATACAGAAC
>DCIU01000043.1:1643-1910 GCA_002317245.1 Lachnospiraceae bacterium UBA1718 | reverse complement strand
TCATCGCCCTGATGCAGATCAACCTGCTTACGCTCACGGTTAAGCACAATCAGATCAGCACATTCCTGCAGGCTGAGGAAACAGCTCTTACCTGGCGCTATATCAACAAAGGCAGCATCAATATTCTTAACAATATTCTTAACCTTGCCAATATAGACGCTCTTAAGCCTCTCCACATCCACGGGATACAGGCCAAGATCATCCACCAGGCCATCCTGCTCATGAATACAGAGGATATTGTCTCTATATGAAGTTATTACAATATTA
>DCIU01000043.1:1391-1516 GCA_002317245.1 Lachnospiraceae bacterium UBA1718 | reverse complement strand
GGCTTACGCTCTGTGCCAACATTAGTGAATGTATCTATTCTTGTTACAAGCAGATCAAGCTGCTTATATGGTTCATCAGCATATGCATACATAGCTTCAAGAATCTGCGTAGACTTGATATTGCC
>DCIU01000043.1:954-1362 GCA_002317245.1 Lachnospiraceae bacterium UBA1718 | reverse complement strand
AGACAGGTGAACTTCTCTGGTGTCAGCTCTGCCTTATAGATATGTGGCTTCAGATCCACCTCAAGAGTATTCTTCTTGGTCTCCTTGGTAATCATAATAGACTTCTTACGGAGGAATTCCTCGCTCTTGTTAAGCACTTTCGCCGGGAATTCACGGCCGTCCTTATAGACAACCTCATAGGATGCTGCAGCAATAGATGCCATGGCATTCTTGACACCATCAGGTAGCTGAACCGCATTCTCAATCTTCATGCCGGGTACCATAACGTTATTCAATCTGTNNNCTGTCTATCAGATCCTTAGCCCCATTATGGCTGTTAAGCTCAATATCCACATACTCACCATCAGACTCCATGCCAACACCCAGTGGCTGAGCAAAGCTCATAATCTGATGAGGTGAGAAACCGCC
>DCIU01000043.1:0-865 GCA_002317245.1 Lachnospiraceae bacterium UBA1718 | reverse complement strand
CCATGCTTGCTGAACTTAAGTCTTACCTTCATACAATCTCTTTCTATGGAAAAAGCGATAGCAACTAGCTCTCTCTCTTATCGAAACACACACCAACGCCGTACTTGGCAGCGCCACAACCATTACACTGCTGCTTGCAGTTAGGAGTTACAATACCTTCCTTAGATCTAAGCCATTCTCTCTTAAGGAATTCCTTATTAACACCACAGTTTAAGATATCCCATGGGAATATCTCATCCAGCTCCCTTACTCTGGTAGTATAGAATGCTATATCAATACCGCACTCGTCAAAGGCTTCAAGCCACCAGTCATGATGATATGTATCTGTCCATGCATCATAGAGGCAACCCTTCTTGTAAGCAGCAAGAATTGCATCACCAAGTCTTCTGTCACCACGGGCCATAATTCCCTCAAGTACTGATACATCAGTCTCATGCCAGTTATACTTAATTCTCTTCTGGTTAAGCTGAGCCATTACAGAACTTCTGCAGATATAAGCCTTCTCAATGAACTCTTCCTTAGTAGCCTGCGGAGCCCACTGGAATGGTGTGAATGGCTTAGGAACGAAGAATGATGTAGATGCAACAATCTGTACCGGACCGTTCTTGCGCTCCTCCTTAGGCACAGTATCGAAGAATTCTCTGGCAATCTTATCAGCCAGGATTCCAATTCCCTCAATATCCTCCTTAGTCTCACCAGGAAGACCCAGCATGAAGTATAGCTTAACTCTGGTCCAACCGTTCTCAAATGCCAGATGTGCACCCTTAAGGATATCTTCCTCAGTAAGTCCCTTGTTGATGACATTACGCATTCTCTGTGTACCAGCCTCTGGAGCAAAGGTAAGCGAACTCTTCTTAACATCCTG
>DCIU01000053.1 GCA_002317245.1 Lachnospiraceae bacterium UBA1718 | reverse complement strand
CAAGATTAAATGCATCGATGGATGCAACTACTATATCGAAGGATAGACCCTTTGGTAAGGCCCAAAGGCATAAAAAAAGAACCTCATGATGACGGTCATGAGGTTCTTGTATTTTATCTATTCAATCTTAAGCCATCTGGTTAACAGCCTTGTTAAGACGAGATACCTTTCTTGAAGAAGTATTCTTGTGATATACTCCCTTTGAAGTAGCCTTGTCTATTGTAGCTGTAGCCTCGACTAATGCCTTCTGAGCAGCAGCCTTATCACCAGCCTCGATAGCTGCGTAAACCTTCTTAATAGAAGTCTTAACGCCAGACTTGATAGCCTTATTACGCTCTGCATTTGCATTTGCAACTAAGATTCTCTTCTTTGCGGATTTAATATTAGCCAAGATCTCCACCTCCTATAATTAATCGTAGAAAAGTGTGCTACAACACCAGACACGGACAGTTTTGTCACACACAAAATAAATAATATGTTAGGAATGTCCATATGTCAACACTTTTTTCAATTATCCAGCAAAAATTCGCATAGAACCAAGTTGCTGACATCAATTCCCCTTTTCGAGAGCTTCAATATGTCTTCTTCAACAATTATAAGACCTTCGCTCACCAGCTTTTCAAGCACATGGCCGTATACATCACGCATTGCAACCCCAAATTTATCATAGAAGCCCGATATGCTGATTCCCTCCATGAGTCTTAAGCCCACGAACATATACTCTTCCATCATATCCTGGTCCGATAATGGCGTAATGTCACAGTATATATTATCTTTTCTAGGTCTAGAACCCTGATTCCATTCATTAATATATGCATTTACATTAGAAATATTGTTATATCTGACACCCTTAACATAGGAACTGGCACCAATTCCAAAGCTTATATAATCACCGCCGGTCCAGTAGACCTTATTGTGCTTGCACTCATAGCCATCTTTTGCATAATTAGAAATCTCATACCTATGGAAGCCAGCCTCTGTAAGCACCTCTTCCGTCAAATAATACATCTCCCTCTCAGTGTCTTCATCAGGAAGTGGCAGGTTTTTATATTTTGCAAGAATTCCGTCATCAAGTTTTTCTATGACACTTTTGTCGTCTCCATAAATCCCACCAAATACGGTGTTTTCTTCGACTATAAGACTATATGCTGACACATGTTCCGGATTCATTTTGACTACATTAGTTAACGTATTTTTGTAGTTTTCCAGGCTCTGACCAGGCAATGCACTCATCAGATCCACATTAATATTCTCAAATCCTGCCTCTCTTGCCCACTTAAAAGTATTAACAAAATCACTATATTTATGGATTCTGCCAAGGGCTTCCAGCTCAGAATCAATAGATGACTGAAGACCAATTGAGAGCCTGTTTATACCGATTCGGTACAGCTGTATTAAGTTTTCAGGGCTCGTAGTCCCAGGATTGCACTCTAAAGTTATTTCTATCGCAATAGAGAGGGTGAATTTTTCACGAATTTTATCAAGAATTCGACCTATTTGGTCCGGATCAAGCGTCGTCGGAGTGCCTCCGCCTATAAAAATAGAGCCGACAAGACGGTCTTCTACCTCTGTCAGCTCTATTTCATTGCATAATGCATCTATATATTTGTTCTTCAACCCATCTGATGAACAAGGAAAAGATAAAAAATCGCAATACAAACACTTTCTAATGCAAAATGGAATATGAATATATAACGAAATCATAGTCTCCCCTGATTAATTATTCGGAATCAAGCTTAAGCACAGACATAAAGGCCTTCTGAGGTACTGTTACAGTACCAATCTGGCGCATACGCTTCTTGCCTTCCTTCTGCTTCTCCAAAAGCTTCTTCTTACGAGTAATATCACCGCCATAGCACTTGGCAAGAACATCCTTACGCATAGCCTTAACCGTCTCACGAGCAATAATCTTGCCACCAACAGCCGCCTGAATTGGGACCTCAAACATATGCCTTGGTATCTCTTCCTTGAGCTTCTCACACATCTTACGACCGCGCTCGTAAGCACTGTCCTTATGAACAATGAAGGAAAGGGCATCCACTTCCTCTCTGTTAATAAGAATATCAAGCTTAACAAGCTCACTTCTCTCATAGCCCTTAAGCTCATAATCGAAGGACGCATAGCCTCTGGAACGGCTCTTAAGTGCATCAAAGAAATCATAGATAATCTCGTTAAGCGGAAGTTCATACTTAAGCAGCACTCTTGTCGCAGTAGTATATTCCATATCTATATGGCGGCCACGGCGTTCCTGACAGAGCTTCATAATAGCGCCAACGAATTCCGTAGTAACCATAATCTCTGCGTTTACAACAGGCTCTTCCATATACTCAATCTCGGAAGGATCCGGAAGATTAGATGGATTAGTAAGCTCTATCATAGTGCCATCTGTCTTCCAAACGTGATAAATAACACCTGGTGCGGTAGTAACAAGATCAAGATTATACTCACGTTCCAGTCTCTCCTGAATAATCTCAAGATGAAGAAGCCCCAGGAACCCGCATCTGAAGCCAAAACCAAGTGCAATTGATGTCTCTGGCTCATAATGAAGTGAAGCATCATTAAGCTGAAGCTTCTCAAGGGCATCTCTAAGGTCCGGATAATGGGCGCCATCCGCCGGATACATACCACAGTAAACCATGGACTGGACCTTCTTGTATCCAGGCAGAGCCTCAGAACAAGGGTTACCAGCATCTGTAACCGTATCACCAACTGCTGTATCAGCCACATTCTTAATAGAAGCAGTAATATATCCAACCATACCGGCTGTAAGCTCGTCTGCAGGTATGAACTGACCAGCACCGAAGATTCCAACTTCTACTACGTCAGCCTCAGCCCCAGTAGCCATCATTTTTATCCTGGTACCCTTCTTAACACGGCCGTCACGCAGACGACAGAATATAATAACTCCCTTATAGGAGTCATATAAAGAGTCAAATATAAGTGCCTTAAGAGGTGCATCCTCATCTCCTGTCGGAGCTGGAACCTTGGCAACAATAGCCTCTAATACTTCCTCAATATTAATACCGTTCTTAGCAGAAATAAGGGGAGCATCCTGAGCCTCAATACCAATTACATCCTCAATCTCCTCGATTACGCGCTCTGGTTCTGCACTGGGCAAGTCAATCTTATTAATAACCGGGAATACGTCCAGGTCATGATCCAGCGCCAGATATACATTGGCAAGGGTCTGAGCCTCTATTCCCTGAGCAGCATCAACGACAAGAATAGCTCCATCGCAGGCTGCAAGAGCCCTGCTGACCTCATAGTTGAAGTCGACATGGCCAGGAGTATCAATGAGGTTAAGGATATACTCCTCGCCATCCTTGGCCTTATAGACCGTACGAACAGTCTGGGCCTTAATGGTGATACCCCTCTCCCTCTCGATATCCATATTGTCAAGGACCTGCTCCTGCATCTCACGCTCAGTGAGCAGACCCGTCTTCTCAATAATTCGATCTGCTAATGTACTCTTGCCATGGTCTATATGTGCAACAATACAAAAGTTTCTAATCTTACTCTGATCCATCAAAATCTCCAAAAATTAATTTTAGATTTTATTTATCGGCTATGGCCACCGCCACTGAAGCCGCCTCCGCCACCTCCGCCGGAGCCACTGTTGCTGTCACGTTCAATCTTTCTCTTACTTACTGACTTATGCAGGAAGATGTCGCGTCTTACAGGAAACTGTGCGTGGCCACCGCTAAGATATGTAGCGTTATTAACTGTAATATCTGCAACCTTGCTCTTCTTATTTACAAGAATATATATAGCAGCAACAATTGCTCCAATGATAAAGCATATTCCTGCGCCAAATGGTGGGTGGATAGGCTTAGTTGCCTTATAGATACTCTCAGCAATAGCGTAATACTGGTTATATGGATCCGCATCATCATTAGGAATCTCGTCAAGAACCATAAGGATGTCTTCACACTCAGACTCACCAAGTTTGGAGGTTATACGGCTTCCTCTTGAGGCTATCCAGGAATGAATCTTGCCGTCACCACCTCTGCTCCAGTTATCAACGAATACTACTGTATTACCGCCTTCGCCATCGAATCCCATCTGCCAGTCTATAGCGACCTGCTGGGCAAGCTCCTTAACACTACTAAGGTATGCGGTCTCATCATCATTAATAATGATATATGCAATATCAACACAGTTAGCATACTCAACCTCTACCAGATAATCATTGAGGGATTGTATCTCTTCATCAGTCAGCTTACCAGCGTAGTCATAGACACACTGGCTATTATCATAGGACTGATTATATCTGTTATAATCGATGGAACCCGCGCCATTAGCATATATTACGATACATATAATTGAAATTACCGCTGTTATTATAAGTGGAATCTTGAAATACTTAAAAAATCCGTTCATGTCACACCTCCACTACATAACCGACAGTGCCATGCGTATCATCATGGTAATTATAGTAACCATTCCAAATACTGTAGCACCGTAAGCAAATACCTTATTCTTAGCAACTGGGGTCTGGCCAACTACCTTACCAGTCTCACCATTTACATGGAATCTGTAATTAATACCCTGATAGCTGAACACGTACTCCCATATAGGAAGGAGTGCATATCTGATTCTCCTGGTATCCTTCTTAATATCCTTGAACTCAGTCTGTATAGTAGCATATTCAGACATGCTCTCTCTAAGCAATCCTTCAACAGCACCATCAACCTTAGAGAATGCTCTAGGCTCAAGTTCTTCCTTAGACATGTTATACTTCTCGCCTAAGAAGCCCGACATAAGTCTGTCCTGGAAATCAACTACTCCCCTATAATCAAAGGGCTCCATCAAATCCATTATGCTGTCTTCCATTGCAATGGATGCATCAACAGGGACATTATCAAAATCTGCCTTCATACATCTCTCGACCTGGAATACAGACGTCTCCGTATATTCATACTGGGAATCAGACCATGTACGAACCTTGCTGCCTCGTCCCTTAAAGTCCGTATCCGTTGAGTAATCGTACATAAAGAATGGTACGTAAGTGCCTTCAATTTTATCAACTGATGCATTACTAAGAAAGCCAGCCGGAGTAAATACCCTCTTGCCAAATTCAGCACGAAGAATCTCTATAGCCTTCTGCTTACTAATCTTGAAAGGAATAATAACATCTGGTGTGTATTTGCCTTCCACTCTCTCGTCAAGAACAACATATGTGCCACAGTTAGGACACTTGGTCGCAGATGTATGTTCTTTAATGACATCGTCCATTGGTGCGCCACAGTTAGCGCAATGGGTCATATACTCTGTACTAACGAGCTTGTCATCACTATCTTCACCATCACAGTGTGGGCATACCAGTCTGCCCTTATCTGGATTGTATAAAATATTGCCGCCACAGTTTTTACATTTAAAAATCATAAGCGTACCTTTCTCCCAAAAGCGGGAACAACTTACATCTTCTCAGGTGCCTC
>DCIU01000067.1:728-3555 GCA_002317245.1 Lachnospiraceae bacterium UBA1718 | reverse complement strand
GGTTCCCACGGCTGTGTTAATACGCCAGAGGAGAAGGTCGCTGAACTCTATGATATGATTAAGCTTGGCACACCGGTTATTGTGTATTAGGTTATAGAACTTATTGATTATTTTCATTGAATTATCAGTGAAAGTGGTATACAATAATACAAGTTGTGATTTATCACATTAAAGGATTAAACAAACGAGGAGGATTGGAAAAATGGCAAGAGTTTACAACTTTTCCGCAGGTCCAGCAGTTTTACCTGAAGAAGTATTAAAAGAAGCTGCAGCAGAAATGATGGATTATAAGGGATCCGGACAGTCGGTAATGGAGATGAGCCATAGATCCAAGGTTTACGATACAATCATTAAGGAAGCCGAGCAGGACTTAAGAGACTTAATGAACATCCCTGATAATTACAAGGTATTATTCCTTCAGGGTGGTGCTTCACAGTTCTTCGCTGAGGTTCCAATGAACATGATGAAGAATAAGAAGGCTGGTTATATCATTACTGGTCAGTGGGCTAAGAAGGCTTATCAGGAAGCTAAGATCTATGGTGAGGCTGTAGAGCTTGCATCTTCAGCAGATAAGACATTCTCATACATCCCAGATTGTTCAGACCTTCCTATTACAGATGACATGGATTATGTATATATCTGTGAGAACAATACAATCTACGGAACAAAGTATAAGGAGCTTCCTAATACAAAGGGCAAGATCTTAGTATCTGATGTATCTTCATGCTTCTTATCAGAGCCAGTAGATGTTACTAAGTATGGTGTTATCTACGGTGGTGTTCAGAAGAACGTAGGCCCTGCTGGTGCAGTTATCGCTATCATTCGTGAGGACCTTATTCCAGAGGAGTGCTTACCAGGCACACCAACAATGCTTAAGTGGAAGACACAGGCTGATAATGATTCTCTTTACAATACACCTCCATGCTACACAATCTACATCTGTGGCAAGGTATTCAAGTGGCTCAAGAAGATGGGTGGTCTTGAGGCTATGAAGGAGCTTAATGAGAAGAAGGCTAAGATCCTTTACGATTTCCTTGATGAGAGCAAGATGTTCAAGGGTACAGTTGTTAAGGAAGACCGTTCACTTATGAATGTTCCATTCGTAACAGGCGATGCTGATCTTGATGCTAAGTTCGTTAAGGCTGCAACAGAGGCAGGTTTCGTTAACCTTAAGGGACACAGATCAGTTGGCGGTATGAGAGCTAGTATCTACAATGCAATGCCAATCGAGGGCGTTGAGGCTCTTGTAGCATTCATGAAGAAGTTCGAGGAGGAGAACGCTTAATGTTTAAGTATAATTGCCTTAATCCAATCGCACAGGTTGGTCTTAATAATTTTGATAATAAGTATATTAAAACTGATGACATTAACGATGCTGACGGCGTATTAGTAAGAAGCGCTTCAATGCACGAGATGGAGCTTCCAGAGAAGTTACTTGCTGTAGCAAGAGCTGGTGCTGGTGTTAATAACATTCCACTTGATAAGTGTGCTGAGAAGGGTATCGTAGTATTCAATACTCCAGGAGCTAATGCTAACGGCGTTAAGGAGCTTGTATTCGCAGGTATGCTTCTTGCATCACGTGATATTACAGGTGGTATTGACTGGGTTAAGAATAACGCAGCTGATGCAGATATCGCTAAGAGTGCTGAGAAGGCTAAGAAGAACTTCGCTGGTACAGAGATCATGGGCAAGAAGCTTGGTATTATTGGTCTTGGTGCTATCGGTGTAAGAGTTGCTAATGCAGCTAAGCATATGGGCATGGAAGTATATGGTTACGATCCATATATTTCAGTTGATGCAGCATGGAGCTTATCAAGAGATATCAAGCATGTTACTAACCTTGATGATATCTACGCTAACTGTGATTTCATCACAATCCATGTACCACTTATGGATGCTACTAAGAATACAATCAATGCAGAGGCAATTGATAAGATGAAGCAGGGTGTTATCATTCTTAACTTCGCTAGAGACCTTCTGTGTGATGAGAAGGCTATTCTTGAGGGTATCAAGGCTGGTAAGGTTAGAAAGTATGTATCAGACTTCCCTAATCCAACAACAGCTGGACAGGATGGAGTAATTGTAATTCCTCATCTTGGCGCTTCAACAGAGGAGTCAGAAGATAACTGTGCAATTATGGCAGTTAAGGAAATGGTTGATTACCTTGAGAATGGTAATATTAAGAACTCTGTTAACTTCCCAGCAATTGATATGGGTATCTGTGATACAACAGGTCGTGTAATCGTATTCCACAAGAATATGGCTAACATGATTGCTCAGTTCACAACAGTATTTGGTAAGCATGGCGTTAACATTGCTAATATGAGCAATAAGTCTCGTGGTGAAGTTGCCGTAACAATGCTTGACCTTGATAATGAATTAGCACCAGAGGTTGTTACAGAGCTTGAGAACAGCTTAGGTGTATACAGAGTAAGAATTGTTAAATAAGTAATAATAATGATGAACCTGGGGGACGGGGTCAGAGTGTCATAATGACACTTCGACCCCGTCCCCCGGGTTCATTTTGGCTAGACGCAATTGGTACTGTAATGATATATTTTTTGTAGTATATATTTTTTGTATCCCTTTTGTCAGATGCATCGTATATTTCATTGTAACAAACATAAAACAATTACTTAAATCCAAGAAATGGAGCTATTATGGAACACGAAAACATTCAGAATTTGATTGAAAGACCTAATTTTACTTATGATGAAAACCAGCAGGTTGTCATGAATAAGAGCGAAGAGGAATATAAGAATAAGGCCACAGAACTTGAAGAACAGAAGAGAGCCAATGAAGCTACTATGAACTATCAGCAGCAGAG
>DCIU01000067.1:0-547 GCA_002317245.1 Lachnospiraceae bacterium UBA1718 | reverse complement strand
TTTGCTAGATTTGAGGCTCAGTCTATGGCTATTAATGCAGCCTATGATGCAGCATTAACGGCATGCGATACATATATTAGAGAGGCCAGAGCCCATCATTCTACAGGTATCAGAAGAAAGAATATGGTTAGAGAGCTTCGTAAACTTATCATTGATGAGAAGGATACACATGCAGTTGTTTATAGTAGTGTAGGAGCTAATGCTATTGCTGACCTTGAGAACTGTAACAAGGTATCAGATCTCTACTCTCATATTCAGGTAGAAACGCTTAATGAAGGTACAGAGGCAGTATGGCAGGATGAAGGTAACTCTACAGATGTATACCGTGTTGAGACTGCAACAGGTTCTTATTATGTTAAGGAGAACCTGAAGCTTATTGGTGCTGACCTTGATGGATACCTTGACAGAAGAATTAATGAGCTTAATGCTTCACTTGTGGCTATGCAGAATAACGACCAGCAGAATATGGAGAAGCGATTAGCTAATAATACAGAGCAGGACTATAGAGATGCCATTAGTGTATTACAGTACATGAAGAATAAGCTGA
>DCIU01000015.1 GCA_002317245.1 Lachnospiraceae bacterium UBA1718 | reverse complement strand
ATATTGCTATCCTGTCTACGCCACCCAGTTCGCGCGTTCTTGTGAGATTCTTCTGAAGCTCAGGGATGTTTAAGCTGGAGCACAGGATATTCCTACAGAAGCCCTGCTTAATGAAGATGTTACCAGTCCTGTGAGTCTTGGATATTAGATTGGCATAGTCGTCTCTAAGGTCTCTTGTTGTATTACATCCGCAGCTCTCATTGAGACACATCCTGCCCTTGGTCAGAATAGTCTTCCTCTCTTCTCTTCCCTCCATTTTGGCAAGGAGTGTATCAAGTGCATTGAAGCCCAGCTTCTTAAGGTCTCTGTCCATAGTGGTAATAGATGGAATATATTGTCCAGCCATTACAACATTATCGAATCCTGTTATCTTCACATCCTCTGGCACCTTAATACCGTCTGCTATAGCAGCATCGGCATAGCCCAGAGCCATATAGTCATTAGCACATATTACTGCATCAGGAGTATGAAGGCCTATAGCCTTGAATTCAGAATAAGCTGCCGTTCCATCGGAACGCAGGAACTGCTTTTGAAGAATTCTCTGATCCTCGACCTCAATTCCATGGGCACTTAAGCAGTCGCAGTAAGCTCTGAATCGCTCGCTGTTTTCCTCATGGTCCTTGGGACCACCCAGGTAATTAAGGGTCCTGCATCCGTGGACTTCAATCATGTGATTCACAATCTCGTATGCAGAATCATAATTATTCAGGCCGCAGAAGACAGCGTTATTGGTATGGTGATCAACACTGACAACAGGCTTGCCAAGGCCAGCGAATACATCAGCAATAATATCCGTGAACTGGGTTGATACAACACTGTTAAATGTCAAAACAAGGCCATCATACTGTTCAATCTGTGGAAGAGTATATATCTCTCTGTCCTTCTTATCGAAGTAGATCTCCTCCACGTCATCGTATGCATTGAAAATCTCTAATGAGATATCCTCATCAGCCATTCTCTCAGCAATTCCAGCAATGATCGCCTTGCTATATTCATTATCCCAGGTGCTTACCAGCATCAATATTTTCTTATGCATAATGTCACGGTCTCCTGCTACTACTTACAATTAAGCAAAGTCCATAGATTATTATACCATTAAATTAATGCTTATATCCACCCTTCCTCTATTTGTTTGTCTATCTATTCTGCAATGATTCGGGGCCTGCAGCCTAACCTATTAATGACCTGTATAGGGCAACATGCTTGGCATCCGCAGTTCTTAAGATAATCCTGGTCTTGCCCGGATACTTTTCTAAGGCCTTCTTCTTCAGGTAAAGCATTAGTTTAACCAGATAAGGCGTATACTTCTTGTCATTTGCATACATTAATACCGGCAATATTGAACCATCCTTAGTAATGGTAACAAGAAGGATACAGGCAATGTCCCCTTTAATTCTTATACAGCAGGACAGGTCCTCGTCGAACCAGGATGGGTCTGGAACAAGAGGAATCTCCTTGAAGAGACTGAAGAATTCACTATATCTGCAATCCATAAGAATCTGGCACAGGTCCAGGGCATCAATATATCCTAAGGCTTCTACCGAGATGCTGCTCTCGAAGTCCTTAAGTCTGTTACCATTAGCAATGTCATCAAGAACTAAGATTGTATCCTTGCCCTCTCTGATATAATCCTCAATGTCAGGTGCCTCTTCATCATCATCCTCATCATGAGCATTAATCATCCCGAAGTCTTCGACATTCTTAATCTCATCCATGTTTACCAGATCCTCTACTGATGCACCCAGCACATAATTTCCCAGTTTATCTCCCGGAATCAGCTCCGTTACCAGGTCAAGGTATTTATCTGTCTTCAGTACAACCAGAGCGCTCTTATCTCCGGGGAATTTATTCTGTGCCTGACTAATGGCAGCGCAGGTAAGAATCCTGCATTCCTGCATACTACTTACCATCATACATGCCGGGTATACGAACCTCTCTGCAGCATTAACAAGGAACCCCGCCACAATCTCGTTATTCTTCATCAGAATGTAGCTTAAGTCCTCATCATAGCTAAGTGTATTAGCGTCCACCGCATATAGATAATCCGTTGTCTCAGAAGTAAGTATCTTATCTATGGCCTCTTTAATTCTGAATCTTGAAAGGTCTCCAAGGCGCACTAGTGACAGGTCAGATGCGAGCACGTTGCCGTCGTTATTGCGGGCAAGAGTCCTGATATCGCTGATCCATTCGCCCTGGAATCTGACCTCCTCTAAGAAGCCGTGCCCTCTGAAATACTTCCCGTCCTTAGGGCAGATAATCTTCCTCTGCTTACTGTCTCTGAAGTAAGCCTCTATTCTCTTAATGCCGCCAGCATCCGCAAGTTCTATTAGCTTCTCAAGCATTTCGCTGCCATATCCCTGGCATCTGTAAGCCTCATCAATGGCCAGCCACTCAATAATAATAGTATCCCCTACCTGATTACAGAGCATCAGGCCTACCGGGATATCCATATTCTTATCTTCATCATGGATTACTCCGCCCAGGGCAAAACCGCCTGCGACTGTGGTTATTCCAAGCATGAAGACTGTGTCCAGCTTGCGGAAGTATTCTATTTGTTTGGAATTCAGTTTAACAATTTTCATCATTAGCCTTACTTAGTTATTTAACGGTGCTGCTAGCCATTTCATTAAGTGCACTGGCATTCCACCAGCCCCAGAATCCAAGTCGTGACATTGTATTAACCAGATTCTCACCAATAACATTTCCCATTACAGCGATGAAATCCTTTGGTGAGGATTGGCTATACTCTGTCATTTCAGGATATTCTTCACCAAATTCTTTCTTAATCCTTTCAACATCATCCTTGATTTTTTTCTTATACTGATAGGCAAATCTTTCCTTTAGGCGCTTTACTTCGTTTTTGTCTACGTTTTCTTCAGTTCGAAGACGCTCCCTCATATCCACAACTTCTTCATAGACCAGAGTGAATTCGTCCTTCTCTCCCTCTTTTACCAGATATTTATCCATCTCACTGGCAAATAATTCATTTGAATACTTAGTAATATTAAATACAGCTTCCACCGACGAATTTACAGCCACAGTATAGTTAAAATAGGCGTTGCCAACCTTGGAAACGTTTACCTTTCTCTGGGCTTTAGTATGCTCCTTAAAGACCTTCTCCTCAAGGCCTTTCATTTCTTCATCAGAGAGCTTCTCCTTAGAATCCTGTGCCTTTCTAAGATTCTCCAGGGCTTTGGCAAAATCAGTATTTTTATACAGATCATCCTCCACCATGAAATGCTCATCAAATTCCCTTCTGGACTTTTCATCAGTTTTTCTCAGATCATGAACAAAAGATTCCATGTCAAAGCATTCCGTCAAATTATATCTCAAGAATTTATATACTTCAGGCAATGTATTGTCATTAACTGTTGCAGCTCTTTGCATGTGAGCGACAATATTAGCAGACGCTCCCTCTCTATCTAAAGGCTCAAACTGCTTAAGAAGGTCCTGCATCTGAACAATTCGATTATTGAAGTCATTAATTGTATTCTGAAGTCTGATCTGGCACTGAGAGAAGTTAAATATTGCTGATGGAAGCTCAAGGCCTTCCTCCTGGGCCTTCATAAGTGCTACCGCAATACGCTGTCCCGAACTGCTTGCAGAACCAAGCTTAAATATTTTTTTAAGCTTACCAGTAACCCTGTCTACTGCAGCATCAGTTGCTTTCTTTGCCTTTTTATCTTCAGGCTTCTTCATGAGTTTAGCAAACTCACCCATGAAGGTCTCCGCATCTCCAATGGTTGCAGCTGCCATCATCTTGGTAACACAGGCCATATGCTCTGGCTTGATCTGAGTCGCATTACCAAAGTCAATAACCGTGGCACAGTCATCATCTATCATAATATTACCAGCATGCAGATCCCCATGGTAGAATCCAGATCCGAAGAGTCCTTCTTCAACCCATTTCTCAGCCAGTGTAACAAGATACTGCTGTCTCTTCTGGGCCTGTGCAAGCAAGGCAGTAAGCTTAGCTCTGGCCTCCGGAACATAGATACCGTTATAATCAGCAATATCTAACTGCATTTTTCCACCTATTCTAACTGGTCTGCCAAGCATATCCTTAGAAAGAATCTTATCCAGGGTCTGAATTATTCCCTGGTCAAGATCACCCAGGTACTTATCAACAGTAGTGCCCGGCGACTTCTCAATAACCATGGAATTAGGAGTTGGAGCAATAAGTTCATTAAGCTTCATTGAAGTAACGCCATCAGTCCTCTGTCCCTTCTTCCTGCTCTTGTCGTAGATCTTACCTCTGTCAACATTCCTTGCCTCTATAGTAAGATCAAGTTCTTCCTCAATTCTCTCAAGCTGACCCAAATAGGTTGCAACCATTCCAGGGTTAGTATCCTCGGCACACTGCAGCATAGCCTTCTTCTCTCGCATCATCCTGTTGCGTACATCCGGACGAAGAAGCTTAACTACAACCTCCTTGCCCTCTTCCGGGATATTAGGTCCATATAATTTGCAGAGGAAGGCCTGACCAACAGAGGCCGCACCAAGGGCTCTCGTAACTTCTATCTTGGTAACTGCACCCTTGGATCTCTCTACCATTGCAAGGAACTGTGACTCTACTATCTCCTTAGGGATAGGCAGAAGGTTAGACTTAACATCCTTGAAGGCTGGACGCAATTCAACCGGAATACCATCTATAGGCATGCCCTGAAGCATTTTCTGCATAAGTGGGCCTGCACCCTTGAACATACCTCCAATGAAGGCACCGGAAGCGGCTTTCAGCTGAGCAGCGGTCTGCTTTCCAGTCATAGCCTTTGAGTCGCGCAGTGCCGATGCAATCATTGCTCTCCTGTCAATATCGTCTACTCTATCGAAATAGTCATTGAGAACATTCTTCATAAAGAGACCCTGACCAGAATCTCCCTGCATAGAGTCAGTGATAAGCCTATCGAGAAGCTCATTTCCATCCTTTATGAATTTTTCCTTACCACTGGCATCAAGTGTCTTAACCTTAGTAGCGGCCAGTTCATTTAGTTTAGTATCTGGTGCCTCTTCATCATTACCAAAGAGATTATTATTATGGAAGTTCATCGCAAGGCTATAGCCATGTGCCGCATTTTTTGTATATTCTGAAATACCTTCATCTAATTCTCTGAAGGCCTCATCGTTCTCCTGTCTGCTTATGGTCTCTTCTGCGAAGGCATCCGCAGCTTCAGCTGTAATGTTCTCACCTGGAGTAAATGGGTTATCATAGCCAACCCTATTAGCCCTCTTACGCATTTTCGCAAGCTGATCTTTAATCATGCCAAAGGACAGTTCATTTCCAGGCAGCTTCGTAATCATACTGTCAAGTACTGTATCATCTCTTGTTATAAGGGCGAAGGCATAGCTATGCTCCCTAATAACATTCTTAATACGCGCCACAGGATCGTTAGCAACTCCGTCTGCCATCCATGTATCCTTGGAGAATACAAGGTCAGCAATAAAAGCTTTAACCGCATATTCTTCTGGAGTCCAGCCATCTATTAATTGCGGATCATCGTCTTCAGCACCTGCTGCATTCACAGGGCCTGCATTCTGATGAACCATCTCGACCTTATCCTGCAATTTCTCAAGTCTGTTAGTGCGATGTGTCAGAAGTTCCAAGGTCTCCTTGCCATTAACCATTCGTGCTGTATCCTTAGAGTCGATATCGCCAAGGATGCTAATAATCTCATCTTTGCTGACATTATCATGCTTAAGGCTTAAGGCAATTAGTCTGACATTAGCTGCATCCAGATTGTGGAATCTGGTAGCCTCAATACCAGTTCTTCCCGCAATATACTTAAGACACTTATTTCTCACCTCAGTAAGGTCATACTTAGAAAAGGCAGAGTACTCTATCCACTCCATCTGCTTATCAACAGCTTCTCTTCCAAACTTATCGATGTTATCAATAATGCTGTTAGTCATGGAATTAACAAGAACCTCTCTTGTATAAGGTAACTGCTGCTCGAATTCTCCTACCTTGATAAAGAGATCGCCGTTCTCGCTCTGTCTAAGGCCGATTACTGTTGTAGCCTTCCTCACTTTTCCATCGTTATCCTTATACTTCCTGAATAGTCCCTTACCCTCATATCCAATTGTTCCAGAATTGATATATGTAGCATAGGCTCCCTGTGGGAAGTTACTAAGAATATTCATAAGGCAGTTGGTAATATGGGCATAGTCGTCCCCTGCCTTCTTCACGAAGTCATGTGGCTTCTTCATAGCTGTAAGGATATCAATAATGTCCTGTGCCGGCTTATCTAAGCTATTCATTACTTCATCAGGAAGTTTAACCAGAGTAAGCTCGGCACCATCAACCTGATTATTGACAAGGGTCTTATCCACGCCATCGTCAACGCCTATATCCAGAAGATAATTATGTATCTTGGCCGCCATAATTAATTCACTATAGGATCCAACCTGTAGGCAGTAAGCCATTCCCGGAATACGTGATAATTCTCTCATCTTACCAACAAGCGAGAGCTCATCCATCAGCTGGTTCATCCTGTTGAAGACCATATTGTATCTGGCACTTCCAGTATGGGTAGTCTTCACACCAAGGTAATACTGGCAGCTCTGAATAGTAGATAAATACATATTCTCAAGAGCCATAATATCCCCAGTAGTCATAGGTTCTAAGGGGTTCTCCCTCTTGGTTGCCAGGGCATTCTCAAGGGTTAGCAGATTATCCTTAATTGCCTTCATCTCCTTGCTGTCGCCGGTGAACTTCCTGCTGTTAATAAGAATATGAGACATATTACGTCCCTGTCTTATTTCCAGTTCTGAACGGTCAAACGCATCAAGTTCCAGGCTGTCATCCGCAAGTACATCAGCAATTGACTTCATCTCCTTCTCAGTCACTTTGAGAGAATCAGATTGTCTAATGTCTTCCTTGTTAGCCTGATCCTTAAGGTTAATTACACGCTTCTCTTCTTCGAGATTAATATTCAGCCTGCTAAGTGCTATTTCTTCTCGACTTATTTCCTTATTGTCATACATTGTACTGTCTCCTAAGTCTTTTTATTGTTTAATCTTTCTTCTTAATCCTCTTCAGTGCATTCAATTCGTCAGAATGCTTCCATGCCCAGAAGCCAAGTCTGGCAATTGTCTCCTTAACATTATCCGTGATAATATCAGCCATTACGCTAATGAAGTCACCTGGCTTACCATTGGCATTTACCTTAATATTATCTATAGAGGCCTGCATTTTATTCAGTTCCTTAGCCATCCTCTTATTGCGGTAATACATGAACTTAGCCCTTGCATTCTCCTGATCTTCCTTTTTAACAGACGTTTTATCGGCCTTTAAGGCGGCACGCATGGTCATAATCTCCAGAAATGCCTTGGTTAACTCATCCGGCTCTCCATATTCAAGATCCGTCATATATGGCGCCATCTGCTCTATAAAATTTTTATCCTTTATTATGTTATTTCTCAGAACCTGACGCTCTGCCACGACGATTTTATCATTAAGTTTTTTCGTTTCAAAATCATCCGTAACATCCTCCAGTTCGTCTTTTTTGCTTTTAGTCGCCCGAGTCTGAGTAGCAGCTACACTCTGTGCCAAAGCACTCAGTTTTTCTGCTGTAAGGTCATTGGCATCCTGGTGCTTACGAAGAATCTTAAGAGCTCTAGGAAATGATCTGGATATGTAATAAGGCTCAAGTGCTTTCTCTATTTCTTCGTCAGTGGTATTTCTATCAGCAAGAAGCCTAATGAGCTTATCTGCATTCTCTTCGGCATACTTTTCCTGTAACTGCTCTCTCATTTTAGCATTCATATCATTAAGGCCTGATAATGTATGAAGCTTCAATTCATCTATATAGCTCCTGATTTCCTGAGCTTCCTTACTTGCTTCAAGCAGCTTATTAACCGCTTCGCCATTTTTAACCTTTGTGCGGATCTTAGCAACAAATTCTTCCATTTTGTCGCAGAGCTCATCCTTATATGACTCCGGATTGAAGGAGGCATCGAAATCTTCCCTGGCTTCAAGGTCTGCTTTCAGCATATCCTCGATGAAATAACCTGTAGCCCTGCTATTAATCGATGCTGCACCATTAGCATAATATGAGTTTAGCTTTGAACAATCAGCTTTTTTATCCGCATAATGGATGGCCACATGGTTCTTCACCATGAGGGCCATGTCAAAGCTGGTCTGATTAATACCATCGCCCTTAGTCTCATTATATTTCTTTTCAATTTTTCCAATTTCTTCATTAAGCTCTGCAATAGTATTCTGCAGTCTAAGCTGACACTGTGAGAAGTTAAATATTGCTGATGGAAGCTCAAGGCCAAGCTCCTGAGCCTTTATTAAGGCTACTGCAATACGCTGTCCTGTACTCCTCTCATCATCCAGCGACAGATACAGTTGAAATTCTTTTTTAAGCTGCTTCGACTGCTTCTTGAACATAGCCTCAGACTCTTTGTCCTTCTTCATCAGGCTATGGAAGCCATCTAAGAAGGCCTCATATTCCCCTATAGCTGCAGCAACCATCATCTTGGTAATAGTTCCTAACTGCTTAGGGTCCAGCTGTGTAGCGTTACCAAAGTCAATAACTGTAGCTGAATCGTCATCAATCATTATATTTCCCGCATGAAGATCACCATGATAGAAGCCCGATCCAAAGAGTCCTTCCTCTGTCCATTTCTCTGCCAGACGAATAAGGTGTTTCTGCCTCTTCTTAGCCTGAGACAGTAATGCCAGCAGCTCGTATTTATCGGTTGACCCTGACCGTCTTTCCCTGATCTCCTCAAGGTACTTATCAACAGTTGTACCCGGTGATTTCTCAATAACCATTGAGTTGATTGTTGGCGCAATAAGGGTATTAAGCTTCATTGAGGATACAGAGTCTCTCTCCTGTCCCTTTGTTCTGCTCTTGTCATATACCTTTCCGCGCTCAACATTTCTAGCTTCAATTGTAAGGTCAAGTTCCTCCTCTATACGCTCAAGCTGTCCTAAATAGGTAGCCTCCATGCCTGGTACTTCCTTTGCACAGGCAAGCATTACCTTCTTCTCACGCATCATTCTGTTACGTACGTCAGGTCTTAAGATCTTAACTACAACATCCTTGCCCTCCTCCGGTAAGGATGGTCCATACATCTTACAGAGGAAAGCCTGACCAACAGAGGCCGCACCAAGAGCCCTGGTTACCTCAATCTTAGTTACTGCACCCTTGGACCTCTCAACCATAGAGAGGAACTCTGCCTCCACAATCTCCTGTGGAATAGGGAGCAGTCTTGATTTAACGTCTGCAAATGCCTGCTTAAGCTCAGCTGGAATCGAATCCTGTGGCATTCCCTGCAGGGTCTTCTGAAGTAAAGGACCTGCCCCTTTGAAGACTCCACCAAGATAATTTCCTGCCAGTTTCGCTTTTTCCTTGTCGGTTATTTTTTCACTAAACTTTATATTAGTCGCTCCACAGTCCCTTAAGGCTGAGGCAATCATAGACCTCTTATCTATGTTAGATGCACTTTTGAAGTATCTGCTGAATATTTTCTTGATAAATAATCCCTGGCCCTTGTCGCCCTTCACAGCATCCTTAAGGGTGTCCTCAAGCAGCTTTTTACCAGCTTTCTTGATATCGTCTACCTCACTGTTCGTAAGTCCCTTACGATTCTTCAGAAGATTCGCCCTTGTCTCATCGGATACCTTTTCCTCCTTTTTTTTCGAAGAACCGAACATTCTCTCCACCGCCTCAGTAATCTGAGTCTGAAGGGCCCTGCTTCCAAGCTCGGTGGCTGTAATAATCACCAGTTCAAGGGCTTTGAACTGCACTATTAGCTTTGAATTGTCAATCAGCTGCTTAGTTAATTCCTCTGCCTGCTCTCTGGATAAGTCCTTAGACGCGAAATCATCCGTGAAGTCTCCTAAGGCAATTCTTCTGATAGCATCAAACTCCTTGAAGAAGGGCTTAGTGAAGTCTTCTGGCAGAGGTGATTTCTTAAGAACACTTTTTAAGATAGTATCATCCTTAAAAATGAGTGAGAATGCATGTCCATGAGATTTGATAACATTCTTAATCCTTATTTCTGGCTCTTTAACTGTTTCATCATGCAGCCAGGTATCCTGCGAGTAGATAAGGTCTGCAACTAGTGCCTTAACCTCCATCTCGTTAGGGGTCCATCCATTAGGCCCTGGTTTATCTGGATCTGCTTCATTATTATTCTTCTTAGTCTTTGCCTGTTCCTTTAATATTACCTTCTCGTCAAGCTTATCAATGTTCCTATTACGGAATCTGAGTAATTCAAGAGTCTCCTGACCATTTATCATCTTTTTGGTGATAGGCAGCTTCTTAGGCTTAGTCTTGGCCTTATCCTTAGTCTTACCCTTAGTCTTACCCTTGTCTTTTTCTTCTTCCTCAGTACCTTCTAATTCATTTATTATCTTCTTAATCTCAGCAGGCTTGGCCAGTCCATCTCTTAAGGCTTCAGCCATTATTCTTACGTCAGTAGTAGTAAAATTATGAAGGGCTGTTGCTGCAATACCTGTACGATTGCATACATACTTTAGGCATATGCTCCTGGTTGTCGCTGGGTCCTGCTTAGCCGCATCCAGACCAATCCAGTTCACAACCTCGTTTCCAAGCTCCTTGCCGAAGGTCTCCTCATTATCAAGAATATTGCCTGTAATTCCAGCAATAATAGCATCCCTGTTAAATGATAACTCCTGAGAAAAGTCACCAATACTGATAGTCAGCCTGCCATCTTCGCTCTGGGTCAGACCGATTAATGTGTTAGACTTCTCATTTTTTCCATTAGCATTCTTATAAGTTCTAAGGAAACCCTTACCCTTATATCCTAATGTTCCCGAGTTAAGGTATACAGAATGAGCTCCCTTGGGGAATTGTCTGAGTATATTAATGAGCGCACCTGTTATATTGCAGTAATCATCGCCAGGGGCGCCTACAAGCTCGTTAGGCTTCTGCATAAGTGCAAGGGTCTTAACAATGTTCTGAGTATGGGAATCCCACTTATCCATAGCTTCTGCAGGGATATTAACAGCACCTGTGAGTTCCCCGTCAGCAAGAACTTCTGCATCCTCATCAGGATCAGCAAGGAAGTCTCTTCTGTCACGGACCAGGTTATAGAGCTTGGCCGATACAATGAGATCCCTGGGGCATTCTACCATCAGGTATTCCTCATTTCCCTGGTCATTAAGTTCCTTCATCTGAGTAATCAGGGCTAGCTCTGAGCACAGGTTATTCATCTGGTTAAGTACCATTGCGTATCTGCTATTGCCTGTACGGGTGGTCTTAACATTAAGGTAATGCTGGCAGCTTGATATAGTATCCTTATAGTGATTCTCTATAGTCCTAATCTCGTCCGCAGTAATAGGAGTATTAGCATCCCTTCTTACAGTCAGTGCCCTCTCAAGCTCTAAGAGATGATCCTTAATATCCTTCATCTCCACACTGTCACCAGTGAACTTCTTGCTATTAATAAGGATGTGGGACATATCCCTGCCCTGTCTTACTTCAAGCTTGGCAATAGTATCCTCAGATAGGTTTAAGTCTCTGGTCTCTAAGATGTTAGCAATAGTCTCAACTTCATTCTTAGTAGCCTTTAGGGAATCTGACTTTTGGAGTCTAAATTCTTCTTCCTTGCTCTTATTATCAAGGTCAAATACTCTCTTCTCATCAAGATATATCCCCTTATTGGCAAGCTTCAGTTCTTCTTTAGTTATTTCTTTAAAATTCTTTAATTCGTCCATTTTTCAGTACAATTATTATAAGCTAGCTATGGTTGCAACGATTAGCCCAGTATTGACTTATACAGGGCAGAGTGTTTATCATCAACACTTCTAAGAATTATCCTGGTATCCCCTGGGAACTTGCGAATTGCTGCCTGCTTGAATCTAAGCATCAGCTTGACAAGTAGTGGAGCGTACTTCTTGCTGCTCGAGTATAAGAGAAGTGGCAGAATATCTCCGCTAGCCTGTACAGTAACAAGAAGAATGCAGGCTATAGAACCATCTACTCTTATACAGCAGGACATATCCTCATCGAACCAGGCAAGATTAGGCACAAGGGGAATGTCCTCGAAGAGACTGAAGTTATCACCGTATCTGCAGTCAATAAGAATCCTGTGCATGTCCTTCATATCAATCTGTCCTAAGTCTTCAACTACTGCACTACTCTCGAAGTCCTTAAGTCTGTTGATACCTGCCAGTTCATTAACAGTGATTACCTGGTCAGTACCCTTCTTCAGATAATTACTAAGGAGGCTGTTATCCTCTTCCTCCATATCCTCTAAGCTGATCTCCGCGAATATATCATAGGACCTTACCCGGTCCCTAATAATCAGGTCAGATACACTGGCATACATGGCGAAGTTTCTCATACGCTCCGTAGGCATCATTCCCTTTACCTTCTCCAGATATTTGTCCGTCTTTAAGGTAATGCAGACTGTCTTGTCCCTGTCATTCAGAGTCTGAGCATTGTAGAGCGCCTGATCAATTAGGGCATTCACATCAGCCTCGTTCTCTGCCATTATGCATATAGGATATAAGAAATTATCATTGCCATTAATGAGTATAGCCCCCACAAGTTCTTCATCCTTTGTAAGGAGGAAGCTCAGGTTCTCATCATATTCCATGTAATTCTTATCAACCACGTAGAAGTAGTCTGTAGACTCACTGGCGATTATCCTGTCTACTGCTTCCTTAATCCTGAATCGTGGAAGGTCTGACAGTCTAATCATCTTAAGTCCTGGTCTGATCTCATCCTTCACGTTATTGCGGACCATGGTCTTAATATCGCCAATCCATTCGCCACCCAGGCTCTCTTCCCTAATAAAACCATACTCTCTGAAGTATTTCTTATCATGAGGGCAGGTGAACTTCCTCGAATCAGTATCCCTGAAGTAGGCACCAATAGTATCAATGCCAGAAGCTGCTGCCAGGTCAACCAACTTATTAAGCATCTCCGAGCCCAGACCCTGGCCTCTGTAGTCCTCATCTATACAGAGCCACTGAACCATAATAGTATTGCCAATCTGGTTGGCAAGAAGCAGTCCTACAGGAAGGTCCACATTCCTTTCCTCATCATGAATTATTCCTCCCAGGGCAAAACCGCCTGCAACTGAGAGGGTTCCCATCATGAATACTATGTCCAGCCTTTTAAAGTACTGGTATTGATCTGGTCTTAATCTGATAATTTCCATATTCCGTCTTAACCTTATTTAGAGTCTACAAGTATCGTATTACTACATTTGTAAAGCAACATATAATATATTTTATCATATTTATACGAATGACAGCGAAAAAGGGAGCATATTTCTTGCTCCCTTGCTCGTAATTTCTGTTTATTAATTTTTCAGTTTTCTAACTTATTCCGAAAGTGCCTGCTTAATAATGCCAACACACTGGGTATAGGTTCTTATCATATCTGCATGATTCTCATTAATGAAGGCTTCATCCGCCCTCTCTGCTGCCTTCTGCAGAGCCTCACACATATCTCCAAGGGCCATGAGTCCCACCATTCTGGAAGTTGTCTTAAGAGCATGAACATCTATGCCATAGCCACTCCAGTCCTTCTTATCAAAGAATTCATTAAGAATTACGTCCTTGCCCTCTTCGCTGTAGTCGGCTAGCATCTCCTCGAACAGGCTGTCATCCTCGCCACAGTAGGCGAAGCCCATATCATAGTCAAATCCTTCAATTTTATTGCCAAGTTCCCTTACATTCATTACTCGTTCCCCTCTTCAACAACAATAAGCTCTTCACTAATATACTTATAGACCATTGCCTCTATATCCTTGCCCTTAACCGGCTTAGACAGGTAATCATCGAAGCCTGCCTCAAGATATCTCTCCCTGGCACCACCAACTGCGTTAGCGGTAAGGGCAATAATAGGAGTATCCTTAAGAATATTCTGCTCCTTAGCCTTGGCAAGGGTCTCTATACCATCCATTCCAGGCATCATATGATCTAAGAAAATTATATCATACTTAGTCTCTGCCATTTTTCCAAGAGCAGATAATCCGTCACTGGCTGTCTCAACGCTAGCCTTGGTTCTCTTAAGAAGATTAGCCTCAACCTTAAGGTTCATAGGTGTATCGTCTACAATAAGTATTCGTGCGCTAGGAGCAGTCTTCACTATGGCAGTATCTGCCTCGGACTTGCTAGCCTTCTTATATCGCTCCTTATAGTCTCCAATAGGCTTATCACTAATTACCTTCTGAGCCAGAGTGAAGTAGAATACAGATCCCTTACCATATACACTCTCTACCTTAAGCTCGCTGCCCATCATATTAAGAAGGCTTGAGGTGATATTGATACCAAGGCCTGTGCCTTCGATATTACGAGTATTCTTCTCATCAATTCTAGTGAATGTAGAGTAGAGCTTCTCGATGTCCTCTTCCTTAATACCACGTCCTGTATCCTTAACTGCCACATACAGGTTCATGTCCTCGCCCTTAACAGGCAATATGTCTGTATTCTCACGTCTGATAGTAAGGGTTACCGAACCTCTATCAGTATACTTGACAGCATTAGTTAATATATTAGTTATAATCTGGCAGATTCTTACATCATCGCCAAACAGAGTCTCTGGTATGCTCTTATCAATATCAAGAATAAGCTCTAGCTTCTTGCTCTCCGCACGGGCTGCAATCAGATTGACAAGGTCGTTAATTACAGAGGATACATCATATTCAGCCGGAACCAATGTCATCTTGCCAGATTCAATCTTGGAGAAGTCCAGAATATCATTAATAATGGATAATAGGTTCCTTCCTGCAGACTGAATATCAGAAGAATAGTTAAGGACAACAGGATCCTTGCTCTCCCTCTGAATCATCTCGTTCATTCCAAGCACTGCATTAATAGGTGTCCTGATCTCATGAGACATATTAGCAAGGAAGTCCGACTTGGCCTTACCTGCCGCTATGGCCTGGTCTGCAGCTAACTGCAGCTCCTTGTTAAGACGCTCCTGCCAGCCTGTGATATATCTCATGATAGCAAGAATAAGTCCGATACAGGCTGCAAAAACAAGCAGCAGCATAAGATCAGAGATTATTAATGTAGAATATATAAGCCAGTAATTCTTAACAGTAATAACTGTGAAGCCTGACTTAGACTCACTAAGGGCATAGCATACCTTCTGGTTGCCATCATAATCCACGAAGGTTGTTATATTGCCTGTAACAAGCGCTGTTCTGTACTCGGTATCCGCAGCATTGACTGAATCCGTGGAACTCATCTGGTATTTCTCATTAGGATGATTGAGAATTGTATAGCTGGAGTCAGTTAAGAAGGCATATCCATCGTTAGTATAGCTCTTACCAAGGATATCAATCAGTGTATCCATGTAGAAGTCAACGCCGACAATTCCAACTATGTCCCCAGCCTCACTATATACAATCTGGCTGAAGGTAACACAGTACAGGCCTGTCTGCTCATCTTTATATGGTGTAGAGATACTGAAGCCTTTGTCGGAGAGAACCGTATCAATATACCAGTCTCTCTCTTCAACATGCCAGCTAGGGTCCGTTGGCTCCCATCCATTGTTCATGATGACAGTATGTTCCCACTTAGGGTTAACTATATAGGCAACCGAAATCTCATCATTATTGCCGACTACATTATCAATATACTTAACCGCGCTCTCATAGTCCTTATAGAGATCCGGTCTTGCTCCCAGATGAAGTGCCATATCATTGGTAAGCGTTATATTAGTATCAACCCAGCTCTGCAACTGCGAGAAATAGACCTCAGACTCATTCTTCATCTTCATGTCTACATAGTTCTCCTGGGTAATGGTATTAATGGAGATGGAGATAACTGCAGCAACAAGAAGAACCGTTACTATTCCCTTACCCTGCTTACGGTGATGGGCAGTATCACTAAGCCTTCTGTTGTGGATCTTCCGCTCCACGTTCTTCTCTATATTGCAGGATAGCTGTTCAAAAGTCGTCAGATTATCAATATTACTAAGGAGGTCTCTTGATGATTCCCGAATCTGCCCTATGAACTCTCTTCCGCCAGCGCTGGACATCTCCCCAGCAATATCAGCATGACTGATAATCATATTGGCTGATCTTCTTAAGGCTGCTGATGTGTCTGCAACGACGCGTTCCTGCCTGTCTACCCTGTCTGATAAGAGGACTCTCTTCCTGAAGTTCAGGGAGAAGAGTATCATCATTCCTATGCAGAAAATGGCAAAGATTATATTAATGGCCAGCGCACTGTTGCTGATTCCCGACTTGATGGAATTAGCTGGAATACAGACTATTAAGTACCATCCTGACGCAGTCTTATCCGAGAAGACAATATATCTGGTTCCATTGGAAATAGTATATTCGAAATAATTACCATAGAGGTTGAATACCTTGTCGATAAGCTCCCTGTATTCAAGCTCATCGTAGTTCTTACCTACAGCATTGCCATCACTATGACCTACTACCATTCCCGTAGAGTTAATAATCATAGAGATTCCTTCTATCTCGCTGTCCATCTCCTCTATGTATGACTGGATGTCCTCCATGGTGAAGTCCATACCAATGATAGTCCTGTCATCATCTAAGAGCTTGGACAGGGAATAGCACAGATTACCAGTATTGGCATCTATATATGGATTGGTGATAAATATATTCCCCTGATTCTTCTCAGCGCCTACATACCAGACACGTTCAGTAAGATTAAAGTCCCCGTCCGGTACGAAGTCCTCCATATACAGGCGCCTATTATAGGCTATATAAGTCGCTGTACAGGTTCCGCCAGTCTTCTTATTAAGGATATCATTCTGACTGCTGATAAAGGCATAGATATTCTCATCAGTCATCTCATTATTGGCAATAAGGAGCTCTAACTGTGCAGAATAGCTCTCTGCGTAGCTCTCTGCCTTGGACAGACTGTTCTCTACCTCTGATGCAATATTGCTAAGTCTTAACTGACCCTCAGACTGCATCTTATCAGTCTCTGCATTCCTCATGAGTCTGGCATTAAGACTCACAACAATAAGAAAAGCGATAACAATTATGGAATTAATAATCCAAAAGGCTTTATCCTTGTAAAAAGGCTTTGGTGTATGCATTATAGGAACTCCATTCTAACCATTGCTTCCTGCTCTTCTCTCTCAAGAACTGCATGAACAATCTCTAACATTGCCTGGGCACGCACAGGCTTAACAATATAATCCTCAGCTCCAATACCTCTAGCCTTCTCAATAAGCTCAAGGTCATTATCACCTGTAAGGAATATAATAGGTGTTGCAAATCCCAGATTCCTAATCATCTGATATGCTTCGAATCCGTCTATCTCTGGCATTCTTAAGTCAAGGAGAACAAGCTGAATGTCCTGATTCATAATAATATTAATACCCTCTTTGGCAGAGCCAGCAACAATTGCTGTATACTCCTCCACAGAGTCAACAATTCGTGATGTCTGCTTCTGGCACATCCTGTCATCATCAATTACCAGGATGCTCTTCTTCTTAGGGTTATGCTGTCGCATGTTGAAATCCTTATCATCATCAATCATTGACAGCATAATGTCAGCAATCTCAGGATCGAACTGACTACCCTTGCATCGCTCGAATTCTTCTCTTACCTTAGCCTGGTCCATAGTATCCCTGTAGGAACGATTGGATGTCATAGAGTCATATACATCTGCAACAGCAATAATTCTTGCAATCTCCGGAATACTATTGCCTGAGAGCTTGTCAGGATATCCCTTGCCGTCATATCTCTCATGATGCCACTTGGCTCCGTCAGCCATTCCCGTATTAGAAGTAATGTTCTTCACAATCTGATAACCCAGATTAGGATGAAGCTTCATGGTCTCATATTCCACATCGGTCAGCCTTGAAGTCTTATTGATGATGGCATTATCTATTCCTATCTTGCCCACATCATGAAGAAGTCCGGCAAAGTATATCTCATTCTGTTCTTTAGGCGACTTACCCATTCGCTTGGCAATCTCTGCACTGTAATTGGCAACTCTATTGGAATGGCCCTTAGTATACCTGTCCTTAAGGTCAACTGCATTAACAATTGAGAAAATAGCCTGCTTGTTGAGTTCTTCTAACTGCTCAGTCTGCCTAACTATTTCATTATTCATATTCCTTCTAAGATAGTAGGCACTTGTACTTACCTTCTGGTTAAAGGAACCAATAACTACTCCAAGGGTTCCATAGAAGCATATGTCAACAATGTCAGTCCACACAACGCTTCTGTCCTTATAGATAAAGGCAAATATAATAAAGACGGTAATCATTATTATTCTGTAGACTAATGACCTTAGTATAGTGTCGTAGGCCCAGAAGGAAAAAATAGCAATCATAACACAGAAAGCTATAGCAGGTTCACTAGGCTCATTAACCGTTCCAATTATGATTGCAAAGCCTAGCATCATTGTAGTAAAGGCATAGGTTAATATAGCATTTAACCGCATATGCTTCTTGCCGTATAAATGCATAAGGCAAAAAATCAAAAGTGAAAGTATGAAAGAGATTGCATATTGTCCTCTGTTGGAACTGAGGTCTTCAACAAAAAAGGAGACAGTGAACAATATAGCAAATACGAAAAACATAATACCAGAATAAAGGGTTATATTCTTGCCGTTCTGTTCTCTGACATCCGCTTCAACGCTTTCATATATCTCTTTTGATTCCAGTCCATCATATAGTAATAATGACTTCAATTTAGTCTTCATACCTTGTCTCCTGCCCTCTGTCAAAAAGCATTTTCACCTCCATTAAGAGTACAAAAATAGCAACACTATGTCAATAATAGAGATTTTGTGAAATTTGTCATAACAATTTCCTCCA
>DCIU01000106.1 GCA_002317245.1 Lachnospiraceae bacterium UBA1718 | reverse complement strand
ACATCATTAACAAGAGATGTAACAATTGCTGTGAATGCGCCACCGATGATAACACCGACTGCCATATCCATTACATTACCGCGTGAAATAAACTTCTTAAATTCTTCAAAAAATGTCTTCATTAATAAAACTCCATTTCCTAATATATTAAGTTATCGTGTATTCCCTACACAGTTAGTTATTATAACAGAAATAAACGCATAAAAAAATCCCCGGGAATAAATCCCGGGGAAATTAATTCACTAGTAAGAATTAAGCATTCTTCTTGTTAGCCTTCATAATTGTCTGAACGCCTTCGATTGCAAGTACGATAGCAAGAACTACGAGGAGAATACCTACGATAGCCTGTACCCATGTACCCCAGTCAGCTGCTGTATCAGCAACCTGACCACCGATAATCTTGAACTGCTTAATAGTATTGATGCAAAGTGATGATACTGTAACGATGATCATGAAGATCATTGGGAAGATAATCATCTTATTGTTCTTACCAGCATTTCCAAGCCAAGCTGCTACTGCAAGGAGACCGATACCAGCAAGTAACTGGTTAGCAGATCCGAACAGAGCCCAAATCTTAGCGTAGCCGTTAAGACCAAGAAGTACACCAAGTACTACAGTAATGATTGTTGCAACGTATGGGTTAGCAAGGAACTTCTTGTATCCTGAAACGTTGTCAATTGTCTCACCCTTAGTAGAGTCAATCCAGTACTCCTGGAACATGAATCTAGCAAGACGTGTAGCTGTATCAAGTGATGTAAGACAGAAAGCTGAGTATGTAAGTACAAGTAATGTGTACAGTACATGATAAGCTGTGCTAGCTGTATTACCACCAGTAATCATACCAGCGATACCACCACCGAAGATAGCTGTAGCTCCCTTAAGAGCTGCATCTGGATTCTCTGCGTTGAACTTGTAAGCGTAAGCTACAGCAACGAGAGTCATAATAGCGAGTACACACTCAAGAAGCATTCCACCGTAAGCGATTGGCTTAGCGTCTGTCTCCTTATCAAGCTGCTTAGATGTTGTACCTGAAGAAACCAGTGAATGGAAACCTGAGATAGCACCACAAGCGATTGTTGTGAAGAGTACAGGGAATACAGGTGTTGTATTACCAGCTGTGTTAAGAACTGGCATAGAGCTCATTGAAGGATGAGCAACTACTACAGCGATAAATGCAAGACCAAGCATAGCGTAAAGCAGGAAGCTTGAAAGGTAATCTCTTGGCTGGAGAAGAATCCATACAGGAGTTACAGATGCAATAGCGATGTAGAGACCAACGATCCACATCCATGTCTTCTGTGAGAGATAGATTGGGTGGAAGTTGATACCAACTGCAATGATAGCAACGATTGCTACGACACCGATAACAGAAGCAACAAGCATTGGAGCATTCTTACGGTATACGCAGAAACCAAATACGATAGCGATTACGATGAAGAGGATAGAAACCATAGCTACCTGAGCGTTTGCTGTAGAAGCAACCTTATCAAGTACGCCAGCCTCATCATATGTAGCGCCAAATGTTGTAGCAACGATTGAAGCAAAAGCTGCTACTACGAGGATAAGTGTCAGATAAGAGAAGATGATGAAAAGTCTCTTAGCTCTAACTGACATGTTAGCTGAGATAATCTCTCCGATTGACTTACCGCCATGACGAACAGATGCAACAAGAGCACCAAAGTCATGAACGCCACCGAAGAAAATACCACCAATAATGATCCAAAGTGTACATGCAAGCCAGCCGAAGCCAAGACCAGCAGCACTAATAGGACCTGTGATAGGACCAGCACCTGCAATTGATGAGAAGTGATGTCCCATAAGAACTGGAGCCTTAGCTGGAACGTAGTCCACGCCATCCTCCATTGTGTGTGCAGGAGTCTCCTCCTTGCTCTCACCTACTCCCCACTGCTTGCAAAGGTATCCACCGTAGAAGATGTAGCCACATACAAGTAATGCGAGGCAGATGATAAGTAATAATAATCCGTTCATTACTACTTCTCTCCTTCTTTGAAAAAAAATTATTTATTTACATTTGACCTGTAATGGTCAATATGTAGCTTAAGAAATTCACCAGTACTGCGTCCGTAGTTATTGTTATAAACACTACCATCAGACAGGTTAACAGAGGCTGTATGCATCTCCATCCATCCCTTGAATGAGAATGCGAAGTTCTTGTAAATCTTGCACTTCTTCACAGTCTTAACTGCATCACCATCAATCTCATCTACTATAAATAAGGTAACAAGATTGGTACGCATGTGCTGGTTACGGATACTGATATGATCGAGCTTAATCTTAGGGAAGCCATCATTATAAGCTTCTTCAATACACTTCTTAGCTATCTCATCTGTCAGATGCGGTATCCTGTAGATATATACATACTCATCTGCATCAGCTGTCCACATCTTGAACTCTTCGAATATCATGCACTGGCATTCTTCCACGTGCATATGAGCCTTAGCTACAAGTCCTTCTGTCACACCCTCAATTGTCTCAATATCATAGCTGGACCTATATCCGTCAAGCATCTGAGCTAAAAATGCATCAAATTCAATCATCTAAAAACCTAAAAAATCCTCAAAATATCCTATCTATTAATGTAGCACTATGGAGTCAAATCTGCAACTTATTTTGTATGAAAATAATACCTTATAGGTATAACTTTTACTAAATATATCAATCTAAATCCAGTTATAGTCTCCGCCCGTTAATGCAAGTGAAAGAAGCATATCCATCTTCTCCACTTCCTCCACGCCGCATATCATTTGAAGAAGCTTGGCTGACTCGCAGGCAGTCGGCATTTCCTCATCCGGGCCAATCTCCATATCTGGTGCTTCTCCACAGTATGGGCAGACTAACCTTGGTGCAATTCTCAAATCGAGAAACCTGCTTCCACACTCTTCACACTCGTAAAATCCGCACTGTTCTGTGCCATCTGGTACATAATACATATAATATCTTCCTTCCTGGCTGAAATAGCCAGTCACTGTAATCGGCTAATTCATTTTTACATATATTTATATTAACTTATCTCATATGATTCCGTCTAGATTTTGGAATCTACAGCTTATTGTCAGCAACCTAATAACGCAATATAATTATGCTAGTACGCAAAAAGGAGTGCTTAATTAATGGAAAGCGAAAAACGTGAATATCAGCGAATCAAGATTGATGCTATAAGCCAGTTCTTTGTGTCTAACGAGGACAGATATGAGGGAGACTTCGAGGGCATTATTGACAATATTTCCGAAGAGGGAATTGGCGTTATTGTCAGTGATCCTAAATACTTCCCTTTAATTGATAGTCTTGATTTGAAGAAACAATTCTTCTTCCAGGCCATTGATGAATATACTGTTTTCAGAAAAGAAACCTCTGATGTCTTCCAGGGAAAAGCCATGATTTTAAGAACTATAAATAAAGAGGATCATTATTATCTTGGCTGTAAAATCACTGACTCAAATCATGACCTTCAGGAATATATTTCACGAAGAAAGATTGCCTTCTTCATCGATGGAATGGCCACACA